>NZ_RJNW01000007.1:0-86566 GCF_003942765.1 Streptococcus mitis | reverse complement strand
GCACCTTTATCACCCTTAGGTCCCTTGATGTTACCTTCTTTTTCCCAGTTGCCGTTATTCTTAACGAAAACGTCACCTGTTTCTGTGTTAACGTATTTATCGCCGTCTTTACCTTCTGTTGTTGGATCAACTTTGCCGTTCAATACGTCTTTTCCGTCGCGTCCATCACGACCGTCACGTCCTGCAGGTCCTTGTGCTCCATCACGTCCGTCGCGTCCTGGTAAACCTTGAGCTCCATCCGCACCTTTATCACCCTTAGGTCCCTTGATGTTACCTTCTTTTTCCCAGTTTCCGTTATTCTTAACGAAAACGTCACCTGTTTCTGTGTTAACGTATTTATCGCCGTCTTTACCTTCTGTTGTTGGATCAACTTTGCCGTTCAATACGTCTTTTCCATCACGGCCGTCACGTCCTGCAGGTCCTTGCGCTCCATCACGTCCGTCGCGTCCCGCTGGTCCTGGTACACCTTCACGGCCGTCACGTCCTGCAGGTCCTTGCGCTCCATCACGACCTTGAAGACCTTGAGCACCCTGGTCACCCTTAGGTCCTTGTAGCCCTTGTGGCCCTTGTGGTCCTGCAACTCCGGCTTCACCTTTTAGACCTTGAGGTCCACGAATGTTACCAATCTTATCCCAAGTTCCGTTTTCTTTCTTATAAACATCACCTGTAGTTGCATCGATATAAGTGTCGCCATCTTTACCATCATCTGCTGTTGGTACTTTAGGTCCACTTAATAATTCAGCACCATTACGTCCGGCTGCACCTGCTGCACCATTGGCACCGTCTGTACCATTATAAATTGGTTGTTTAGCAATTAAGTCATCTATACCTTCATCGTACCGACCATTACCATTGTTATCAAAGTACGCTGTAATAAGAGTACCTTCTCTTGGTTTTTCTGCTGGTGCTGTAGATGGGGCGTCTGCTAAAGCTCTTCTTACTCTTCCGCTTCTTTGATTGTTTAATCTTGCCGCTGCTTCAGCTAAGGCATTTAAGTCGATGGTTGGTGTACGTCCATCTTTACCATCTTTAATGTTAGCTACAACAGGCTCTTCTCCAGGAATAGTAAATGTAATATCAGTACTACGGCCGTCTGCTCCACGAGCAGTTGTGATTTTTGGAGTTTTTCCGTCACGTCCCGCTGCTCCTGTTTCACCACGGTCTCCACGGTCTCCTTTTTCACCTTGCGCTCCGGTTAGACCACGTTCGCCTTGGTCCCCTTTTTCACCTTTAGCTCCATCTGCAATGACAACTTCTTTTAGTTTTGTATCGCCTGCATCAAATTCGTTGTTATCATTTTGGTCATAATAGAAGATAACAGTCGTTGTTTTATCTGCGTCATTTCGTTGAGTCGCAACTAATGGACTTGCGCCATCGAAACCATCTCTTACAACAGTACTTGTAACATTACCTCTACCGTCGTTAATCGTGATAGTATGAGTGCCGTCTTCTTTATTATCTTTAACGGTTACGGTTGGAGTTACACCGTCACGACCTGCCTGGCCTTGGTCTCCTTTTTCACCTTTAGCACCTTGTGCTCCAGTCAGACCACGTTCACCTCGGTCTCCTTTTTCACCTTTAGCACCTTGTGCTCCAGTCAGACCGCGTTCACCTTGGTCTCCTTTTTCACCTTTTGCACCTTGTGCTCCAGTCAGACCGCGTTCGCCTCGATCTCCTTTTTCACCTTTTGCTCCTTGTGCTCCGGTTAGACCGCGTTCGCCTCGATCTCCTTTTTCACCTTTAGCACCTTGTGCTCCAGTCAGACCGCGTTCACCTTGGTCTCCTTTTTCACCTTTAGCTCCAGTTAAACCGCGTTCACCTTGGTCTCCTTTTTCACCTTTAGCTCCTTGTGCTCCGGTTAGACCGCGTTCACCTTGGTCTCCTTTTTCACCTTTGGCACCTTGTGCTCCAGTCAGACCGCGTTCGCCTCGATCTCCTTTTTCACCTTTAGCTCCAGTGAGACCACGTTCACCTTGATCCCCTTTTTCACCTTTAGCACCATCTTTAATAGCAATTCTTTGAACAAGTTCGTCTACACCTTCAGTGTAAACACCGTTACCATCATTATCAAGATAGAAAGTGAGGTTATTGGTATCACCGACTTTATTTTGATCAACACGTGGTTTTACAGTTTCAATGAATTCTTTAGCAACACCGATTTGAACAATACGTGGTTTAGCTTCTTTAGTAACTCTATTACTAATTGGCAAGCCTAGGATTGTTTCATTACCTAATCGATGAACTTTATAGGTAATTTGACGTTGTCCTTTTTCACCTTCTCTAACTAATCTAGTCTCACCTTCTGGCAATTTACTAGTTGGAAGATAGATAGTTTGGAATTCAAGTTCTTCTGTAACAGTCTTGTTACTAGTACCACCATTTGGATTTGCATCCAAGAGGAGTGGGTTTGCTCTATAATAATAGTTAGAGTTACTGTATGGGTCATTGCTAGTAGCGGCACCGCCACCACCTTGGTCCACGTTAAAAGTAACTGGTTTCAAACGAACAGACAAGTCACCATTTGGATTAATGATAGGCAAACTAAATCTGATTGTTTGTTCCATATTTGTTGAAGTAGCAGAGGTCATACTGTATCCTGAGTGAGATACGAAGTTGGCACCCTGGCTAATAGGTTTTGATTGCTCTCTTAATCTTGGAGTTGTGATGGTTGCATTTGAAGGATTTCCAAATCCATCCCCTTTGTCCAAGATAAAGTTATTATTAACAAATTCACCTGGACCAGAGTATCTAATTGTGAAATTCAATCTATTACCTTGACGTACTGTTGTTACATCGTAATGAATTGAATTACCACCACGTGAGTTTCCGTAGCCACGGAAACTATAACTACGACCACCTTGACTAATATCTGTAAATGCAACTGTATTTCCAGAACCTGAAACAATTGGGTTAGCTGGATTGCTAGCTGCTCTAAAGCCACTATGCCCTTTATCCAAGTCTTCCTTACGGATAGCTGGATTTTGGCGAGCATCAGAAAGGCTAAGAGCTGGTTTCAAAAGTTCATTAGTAGATTTTGGAGCTGAAGTTGTTTCTACTTTGGCAGGTGCATTAGTTGCTAAAACGCTACTATCAACAGCTGAACGGTCAGTCGTTCTTGCAGCTGGTTTAGCTTCTTCTTTTGCTTCTGCTGTGTCAGCTTTCTTCACTACTGGAGTTTCTGATACTGTTCCTTTATCAGAGTTAGAACGAAGTTCTAGACCAATAATAGCCGATTGAATAGATGACTCTGCTGCTGATAATTCAGCTTCAGTTGCATCTGCTTTCCCAAGCAAGCTTTGACCAGCTTGGATACTTGCTTGCAAGTTTGCAGCACTTGCTTCTGTATATAACTTACTCTCAAGTTTTTTAGCACGCGAAAGAGCCGTTAACAATTTTGACTTGTCAACAGCATCTTGATGCGTTACTTCTTCTTTTTTATCTTTTGCTTCTTCAACTTTTTCTGCTGGTCTAGTAGCTTCTTCAGTTTTAGCTGGAGTCGTTTCTACTGGGTTCGCAACAGTTGGAGCTGCATAAGTTGTTTCTTTTTTAGGTGTAGAAACTTCTGCTGGTTTAGTAGCTTCATCTACCTTATCAACAGAAACACTGTTAGTTGCTTCTGGATGTTGTTCCTCCGCTTGTACTGATTGCGCATTGGCAGCAGTTCCCAAGACTAAGGCTGTCCCGAGCAAGACACTAGCTGCACCAAAGTGATACTTACGAATAGAGTATCGTTGTTGCATGCTATACCAGTCAAATGATTTCTTATGTGAATGTTTCATTTTAAACTCCTAGATAATATTTTATAGTTCCTACTCTACAACCATTTGATATATAAATCAATATTTTCTATACAATTAATATATTCTCTTTTTGTACCTAAAAGTCACTTATATTATTCTAATTTTTCTGACTAATTCAGACAATTTTTCTACTCCGACATTTTTGTACACTTTAGACAATAATATGATATAATGAAAATAGGAGGAAATTACCAATATGCGCAACCTTTTATGCACAAAAGATCAAAGACAATTAAGTTTAATGGAAACCTTAATTCAGAATCGTAATTGGATGAAATTGCATGAACTAGCCGAAAAATTAGGATGTACAGAACGAATCTTAAAAAGTGATTTAAATGAATTACGTGTTGCCTTTCCATCTATTGACATCCAATCTTCTGTTAACGGAATCATGATAGATTTAGAAGTTAACACTAGTGTAGAAGATATTTATCAATATTTTCTTGCTAATTCTCAATTTTTTCAATTACTAGAGTATCTGTTTTTTAATGAGGGGCTACCTATTTATCGAACAATAGAAAATCTTCACTCTAGTAATGCCAACCTCTATCGACTGGGCAGAAATATTACAAAAACTCTATCAACTCAATTCCAAATTGAACTATCTTTTACTCCATCCGAGATACGTGGGAATGAGATTGATATACGCTATTTTTTTGCTCAATACTTTTCTGAGCGCTATTATTTCTTAGACTGGCCTTTTCCTGATCTTCCTGAGGAAGATTTAACAGAGTTTGTTGACTTCTTCTATAAAATTACGAATTATCCAATGCGATTTTCAATTTATAGAATGTACAAACTGATGATAGCTATCAGTATTTACCGCATCAAAAATGGTCATTTTATCGACTTACCAAATCATTTCTATGATGAATACTATCCTATTTTGGCGAGTATTCCAAACTTTGAGGAGATACTTGTCCATTTCTCTGAAAAACTGGGACTTGAAATCACTCCAGATATCATTGCACAAATTTTTATTTCCTTTATTCAAAGTAACATTTTCTTAGATCCTCAAGAATTCTTCAACTCTTTAGAAGAGAACAGTGAAGCAAGACACTCTTACCAATTACTGAGTCAAATACTAGAACGCCTATCAAAACAATATAAGATTACTTTTACCAACCACGATGAGCTGATTTGGCATTTACACAACACCGCTTTCTTTGAAAGACAGGAAATCTTTTCTACCCCAATCTTATTTGAACAAAAAGCATTGACGATTAAAAAGTTTGAAGTTTACTTCCCAGACTTTATGGGGAGTGCGCGTCAAGAACTGGCTCAATACCGTCAGGCAATTGGACAGCATGACCATCCTGAACAGTTGGAACACTTGATGTACACCATCTTAACCCATGCTGAAAACCTCTCTACTCAGTTGTTAGAAAATCGACCACCTATCAAGGTTTTAATTATCAGTAACTTTGACCATGCTATATCCCTTACCTTTGTTGATATGCTTTCCTACTACTGTAATAACCGCTTTACCTTCGATACTTGGGATGAATTAAAAACAAGTCCTGAGATTTTAAATCAGACAGATTACGATATCATCGTGTCTAATTTCTATATTCCAGGGATTACCAAGAAGTTTATTTGCCGAAACCATCTGTCAATCATGGATTTGGTTAATCATCTTAACTGTTTATCAAATGAGATTCATATATCCAATACTTTATAAACTAGAAAAGTCAGCATAATACTGCTGACTTTTTCTTTTATCTATTTTCTATACTTCCTTTACAAAAACCAATTCCTGTGGCTGGGACAAATCTTCTCGGTAGGTAAATCCTGCAAAGCTTAAGCGACGAGCTTCCTCCACCGTTTGTACTTGATTTTCTATCAGCGCTGTCAGGAAGGCACCACGCGCTTTCTTAGAAATGGTTGAATGAATCTTCAGCTGACCACCCTTGTCCTCCATGAATTTGAAGGTCACCATTTTTTCTCTGATTTCCTTAGAAAATACAGTCTCAAACTCGGATGACAAGAGGGAGAAAATCACTTTTTCCTGCTTCACAGCCTCATCATAGACTTGCTTCCAATGGCTCTTCAAAGTCTTACCAGCGACCTTTAATTTCATCAAAAAGTCCAAACGGTGAGGGGCTATGGGTGACAAGGCCGGAACGACACCGTACAAAGCCGAAGTAATAAAAACATGATTTTCAAGATAGGCCTGTTCTGCCTCGGTCAATTTATCTCGCTTGATATGGCGATACATAAGCCCATCAAAAAGTTTCAGAGCTGGATAGTGTTGAGCAGTTTGCCTTTTCAAAGCTTGGATATGTTGAAATTCTTCCGCCGCCTTCTCAGCTGATACCTTGTAAAAACTCTCCAATTGACTGGCAGAATAGAGGGCCAAGGAATCAAGCACGGCCTGACTTTCTAGTTTTAAAGGAGTTGCTTCGATACCCGGCAAGTCTGTGTTCATTTCTTTTGCTGTTGGGATTAAAATTTTCATATTGATAGTGTAGCATATTTTTTAGCCACAACCAAGAAATTCATCTGAAAAGAGACTGGGGAAAAAGGCATTAAAATTAAAAAATGCATAGTATCAGGAATTGAGAAATCTTGATACTATGCGTTTTATGATGGAAAGATTTACTTCATTTTTTCCTGAAATTGAGGTTTTCCCCAGCCTCTCCTCTTACTGAACTTTAAAGGTCTTGAGATAATTGTCTTTTCCTACTTGACCTTCGAAGGTTTTACCATTTTCAAGGTAAGGGAGCTCATCAGATACTGAGGCCTTGACCTTGTATATCTTACCATCAACTTTAAAGAAGTAGACGGTGTCGCCCTTGATAACAGCTGATTTAAGGTCTGCTACCACACCCTTGATACTTTCTGTGGTTTCATTATCAATTTCAAGGTCGTTTTTATTGGCGTACTTGCTGAGCAGTTCTTCTACTGTAGTAGCTACGATAACATTTTGGTACTCGACTGCATCAACCAAAGCGTACTCTTTGACCAAACCAGCATTGTCCTTCAAGCCCATGATGTAGAGAGGCTTGTCATTGAGGTTGATGAGGATTGGGAAGGTTGCCTTGTAGGATTTCTCCTGAACAGCACCTTCGGCTGATTCACGGGCTGATTCTTCTGTCGCAGAAGCCAAGCTATACTTAGTGATTTCTCCTGTTCGCATATTTTCTAGGATAAAACCAAGATTACTTTCATCTGCATTGGCCGATGTCACACCTGTGTAGAGGTAAATATCATTACCGATAGACAAGTAATTATAGCCCTTGGTAGTCTGGGTCACATTTTTCTTGGAAATCATGGCATTCCAGAAACCATCCTTGTACTTGCCGTTGTAGTTGATTTGCTCGATGGTTTCCTCAGCTGGATAAACCCTGTCCACCCATTCCGGAACGTCTGCCAAGCTGTATTCCTTGGTCTCTCCATTTGTGGCGTCCAAGATAATGACTGAAATAGGACGAGGAACTGCTAAGCCAAATTGCTTTTGGTAAACCGTTGCTACATAGAAAGGATTGCCCTCATCGTCCACCTCAAAAGATGGAGTTTTGAAGATCTTGGTTGGGTACTTCAAGCGCAGGTGACGCTTGACATCACGGTTAAAATACTCCGAGTCTGAATATTTGATTGGTGTCTTCAAGTCCACCAAGTTGGCATTTCCAGTTACCATGTCCACCTTGATATACTCGCCGATTCCCTTGGCCTGATTATTAAACCACTTGATAGGATCTGCGTATTCTAGTGGCGTAACTCGATAAGGTTTCCCATCAATCGTTAGTTGAGTATAGGTATCTGCCGCTACGTACTGGGACACCTTATCTGTTAGGGAACCTAAATAGCGGTCCCCAATTTTTTCAGCAGTACTTCTATCTAGGATAGGAACCTTACTAGTGTCAGTCTTAGGAAATTCAGCAAACTCTTTTTCCGTAACCGTGACTACATTGGCATAATTTTTAGCCTGAAAAATGCTAGAAGTTACCAAGGAAACCAAGGCTGCTAAGAGAAGAATTCCTCCAATAGAAGCTAAAAGAACTTTCCCTAACCAATTGATTTTGAAAACCTCAAAATTTAAAGCAGCTTCCGCCTTGCCGTGGCGCACATGAACCGTTTTGACCAGATTGATTCCCTTGCCAAAGCCAAATAAGATTGCTACAAGCAGCATATGCCCACAGAGGAAAAAGAGAAATTCCCAGCTGGTCAGGTTAAGAGGCGGTAAAAAGATATACCAGGTCGTTGCGATAAAAATAAGTTCAAAGACTATTCGTTTCATTTGCTTTCCTCCTAAATGATTCGTCCTTCCAAGTGATCCAGTTCATGCTGGCAAATCTGAGCTGGGAAGCCTGTCAAGGTGATGGTCTGTTCCTTCCACTTGCTGTCACGATAGGACACCGTAATCATTTCATAACGGGTCGTCGGTCTCACACCTGTCAAGGACAAACAGCCTTCTTCTGTCTCATAAGCTCCTTCATATGACAGGAGCACTGGGTTAAACATGATCACAGGAACCAAGCCAAGATTAAAAATAATCACGCGTTTCTGCACCCCAATCATATTGGCAGCCAGACCAACGCAGGTCTTACGATTTGCTAATAGTGTATCCTGCAAATCTTTGGCAAGATAAAGATCTTCTTGACTTGCCGGTTGAGACACCTGAGATAAAAATAAGATATCCTTTACAATTTTCTTCTCCACTTCCTCACACTCCTCTTTCTTTTTACTATATTATAGCAATTATAGCACAAAAGCCGATAACTGCAAGCCCTTTCCCTCAACTGTAACAAAAAGCCATCCGAAGATGACTTTTTTAAATCGCATTCTTGTCAAAACCGAGTTTACGTTGGATAAATTTAACGATTTCGACAATGATAATCATTGAGAAGCTTCCAGCCATAACAATTCCCCATTGAGACAAGTCTAGTTTGGTTACGTGGAAGATTCCTTCAAGCGGTTCTACGACGATTGTTGCCATGAGAAGGATGAAGGATACCAAGATGGACCAGTTGAAGGTCTTAGACTTGAATGGGCCAACTGTCAAGATGGATTGGTAAACAGACTTGACATTGTAGGCATGGAAGAGCTGAATCAAACCAAGGGTTGCAAAGGCCATAGTTAGGGCATCTGCATGAATGGCATGATTGTCACCCACATGAACTGGGTAAGCAATCGCAAGTCCATAAACACTCATAACAATAGCTGCTTGGAGTACACCTTGATAGATGATAGAACTCAAAACACCACCTGAGAAGAAGCTTGCCTTGCGTCCACGTGGTTTATGGTTCATGACACCAGGCTCAGCAGGTTCAACACCTAGTGCAATTGCTGGGAAGGTATCCGTTACCAAGTTGATCCACAAAAGATGAACTGGCTGCAAGACGTCCCAACCAAACAAGGTAGATAGGAAGATGGTTAATACTTCAGCAGTATTGGCAGAAAGTAGGTACTGAATAGTCTTTTGAATATTTGAGAAGACCTTACGTCCTTCTTCAACCGCAACAATGATAGTCGCAAAGTTATCATCTGCAAGAATCATGTCAGAAGCCCCCTTAGAAACCTCTGTACCAGTGATTCCCATACCGATACCGATATCGGCTGTTTTCAGAGCTGGCGCATCATTGACACCATCACCTGTCATGGCAACGACCTTACCTTGTTTTTGCCAAGCCTTGACGATACGAACCTTGTGTTCTGGAGACACACGGGCATAAACAGAGTATTGACCAACTACTTTTTCAAAGTCTTCATCTGACAGTTCATTGAGCTCAGCACCAGTTAAAACGTGGCCTTCTGTATCGTTTGCATCAATGATTCCCAAACGTTTGGCAATAGCTTCTGCAGTGTCTTGGTGATCACCCGTAATCATGATTGGACGGATGCCAGCTTCCTTGGCTACACGAACAGCCTCAGCAGCTTCCGGACGTTCAGGGTCAATCATCCCGATCAAACCAGTAAAGATTAAATCATTTTCAAGCTCTTCAGAAGTCAGGTTTTCTGGAATGATATCAATAATCTTATACGCACCTGCAAGGACACGCAAGGCTTGGTGGGCCATCTCAGAGTTGTTTGTGTGAATGAGGTTTGTAACCTTCTCATCAATCGGAGCAATATCCCCAGCCTTATCACGAAGAACACAACGTTTCAAAAGTTGGTCTGGCGCACCCTTGACTGCTACAAGGAAACGACCATCTGGCAATGGGTGAACCGTTGACATGAGCTTACGTTCAGAATCAAATGGCAACTCAGCCACACGTGGATATTTCTCTAAGAAACCTTTAACATCGTAGCCCTTATCCAAGGCATACTGGATGAAGGCTGTTTCTGTTGGATCACCAATCAGGTTGCCTTCCACATCGATTTTAGTATCGTTTGCCAAAACAACTGAACGAAGTAGGGGCATTTCAAGACCTAGTTCAATGTCATCAGCTGAGTCATGTAGGACTGCATCGTAGAAGACTTTTTCAACTGTCATCTTGTTCATAGTCAGCGTACCAGTCTTGTCAGAAGCAATGATTTCTGTTGAACCAAGAGTTTCTACAGCTGGCAACTTACGAACGATAGAGTTACGTTTAGCTAAAACTTGAGTACCAAGGGCAAGAACGATGGTTACGATAGCTGGTAGCCCTTCTGGGATGGCTGCAACAGCAAGGGCAACAGAGGTCATCAACTCACCGAGTGGATTTTTCCCTTGAATGAAGACTCCAACTACAAAAGTAACAAGGGCAATGACCAAGATTGCATAGGTCAAGACCTTAGAAAGGTTGTTCAAGTTTTGTTTAAGTGGTGTATCTGTCTCATCCGCATCTTGAAGCATACCAGCGATATGACCAACTTCCGTGTACATACCTGTATTGACAACAACACCAAGACCGCGACCATAAGTCACATTTGAGTTTTGGAAGGCCATATTGACACGGTCACCAATACCAGCATCTGCAGCAAGTTCAACTGTCAAGTCTTTTTCGACTGGCACAGACTCACCTGTCAGCGCAGCTTCTTCGATTTTAAGAGAGTTGGCTTCTAGTAAACGTAGGTCTGCTGGTACCACGTCACCTGCTTCGAGGGCAACGATATCTCCAGGTACCAATTCTTTAGAGTCAATCTCCGCCATATGCCCATCACGAAGAACGCGGGCAGCTGGACTAGACATGGATTTGAGGGCTTCAATGGCTTCTTCTGCTTTTCCTTCTTGATAAACACCAAAGGCAGCGTTAATAATAACCACGGCTAAAATGATAATGGCATCTGCGATATCTTCCCCACCAGAAGTCACAACTGACAAGATTGCTGCCGCAACTAGAATGATAATCATCAAATCCTTAAATTGCTCGATGAATTTGACCAGGATTGATCGTTTCTCGCCTTCTTCGAGTTCATTGTGTCCAAATTCTGCAAGGCGCTTTTCCGCCTCACTTGATGACAAACCTTGCTCGGTCGCATCTACAGCATTCAAGACCTCTTCAGGACTCTGAGTGTAAAACGCTTGGCGTTTTTGTTCTTTTGACATGTGTCTCCTCCTTGACATTGTGTGCAAAACAGACTCTCTTTTCCCTCATCGCATCTTTTCACGACAAACAAAAAGAGACCTGTTAATCATAACAAGTCTCGCTGTTTAAGATAGTGCCGGAAAGCATACTTTTCAGTATAAAATTCGGAATGACGACACTATCACAGGTTTCTGCCAGCTACTCCCTTGAGTAGTTCTATTATACCAAATTTTGAAGAAAATTCAAGAATATTTAACTACTCAACATATCGGAAGCTCCTATCGCCTCTTTAAAAAAAGGAAGGGAAGTAACAAAGGGATTATAGCCATGAATACATACGAATATCTAAAATAATTTACAATTGGAGAATAAATGCACGTTAATATTATTGAAACACATATAATTATTAAACCTAAAATCTTATAATCTCTCCTCAATAATGAAATCATCAAAATAATTAACAATAAGATTGTATATAACCCTGCACTATAAAATATAGAAAAAATTGGTAAATAAGAAATCGTCTTATGTATATTCCAATAGAATTCTTGTAGCTTCCTAAACTTTGTTTGATTCTTCCATCCATCATCAAGTGAAGTTGTATTTCCATAAACATTGCTACTATCTTCATACATAACCTGATAATAATTTCCCATATACGTCAAATCTGAAAAATTATATGGATACCAATATGAAACAGACAAATTTAATAATGCATCTATATAAGTCTTTGGATGAGTAAGATAACCCTTAAACCATAATTTAAAAAATTCGTGCTCTCTTCCCTCAAATTGTTCATTTTTCATACTATCTTTAATTGGATCAGCTTTATAATAAACAAATTTCTTGTTATTTTCTAGACCTAATGTAGAATCATAAAAAGCTAATTCTTCACTAGAAAATGAATCTGGATGATAGTATACAGCAGCAGCAAGTTGTTGAAATCTAGGTGCTAAATAATCATACCTCTTTCTTGATTCTTGTGGCTGAATTAAGGAACTTGCAATAAAATTAATTATCAAAGTAAAGCTTATTGATACTAAAGAATAGAACAAAATTTTCTTGTAGTAGCGTTTGTTAAAAATAAATAGTATAAGAATCCCAACAATTATATAAATAACAGCCTTTCTATGCATAATATATATCCCAAAAAAGGAGATAATAAACATAAATAAGAAATTCTTATTCTCAAAAAATTTAGCTGGTTGATAAAGAATATATATAATACATAAAAAAAACAACATTAGTGCATTTACCATATATACATCTTTATACATCGTAAAACTAACTATTATAAAATTTGGAAACAAAAGATAGAATAAATATAAACATCTGTTCAACCATTTATTATTACTTAGTTCAAAAATTCTATATAATACATATACATAAATTAAAGTGGTTATTACTAGAGTAAGAAAATTGAAAATCGCTACTCCAACACCAACCCCTCCTAAAAATTTTATACCAAATTTTGTAAATAGACTTACAGTATAGGTAAATAAATATGGGTGGGAATTTGTCAATGGATAAATCCCTAGACCTTCACCTATTATTACCATACTATCATACGTTGTAACACCTGGATACAACAGTATAAATGCTAGTATTCTAACCAAAAGAAATGGAGTTAATAGACTGAAATATTTTCGCCTATCTATCTTAAGCCTAAATGTATTCAACTCAATATCGAATTTTTTTACATGAACATTGTATTTATCCCAAACTAAATGTAAAAAATACTTAAAGATAAGATAATATCCTATCAAAAGAATAAAAAACAATATAAAAGAATATCGGTTCAAACTCCCCCTAAATAATGCTTGTGTGTATGTTATATCTTCTCCGATTACAAAAATAAATGCTAAAATTGACGAAAATACTTTTATAATCATAGATTCTCTCTTGGTTAAAGAAGATAACTTATTTTTATTTATGAAATATAAAACTGATAAGAATATTGTTGCTGTAATCAATGTTTCTGTTTGAAATACTCTTAAAAACGTTATATAACTATTAACAACTATTTTTTTGTCTAATGTTAACAAAAGTGTAAAATAGTAAGATAAGATAATACTCTTTACAACACTAAAGTTCAACTTATTTATCACTATCTAAACACCCACCTTCTTTGAACTTGATAACTAGCAAGAAATAAAATTGTATCTACTACTATTTTAATGGCTGTTTCAGAACCAGAAAACATATTCCAAACAACTGTCACCATTGCTGCAGACAATAACATTTGGAAAACCGCCAAGCTATAGTATTTAACAATCGTTTTATGAATTCTTTTTTCACCATCAAAGACAAAATTCTTATTCATTGTAAAATTAAAATAAGATGAAATTATTCTTGCCAAAATAGTTGATAATAGAATCAACAGTGCCCCCCTATGAATCCCTGCAGATAAGGAAATCCAAAGGAACAACTGAAACAATCCAATATCAACTAAAAAGGATGAAAGAGATGATAACAAATATTTAAAGAATGAAGCAAAGATTACTTTGTAAATTCTCAATGAATCTTTAATAGGATTGAAATGAGTTTCAGCATTACCATCAAAGTAAATGGTTTCGATAGTTATTTCTTTTATTGGAATCGATTTATCAAATGTATGTATTAACATTTTAGTTTCATACTCAAACCGTTCACCTGGAATTTCTAACATATCATGCAGAATTGCCTTTGGAAAGCCTCTAAGTCCAGTCTGAGTATCTGTAATTTTTCGACCATAAAGCAATTTAAATACTAATTTTGTAAGCTTATTCCCAAATTTACTTTTTGGCGGTACATTTTCAGAATCAAAATCACGACAACCTAAAATTAGCGAATCAGGATAATTAGAAATTATCTCTACCATAGATAAGACATCTTCAACCCTATGTTGTCCATCCGAATCAGCCGTGACAATCCCGTTATATTCTTCTATATTTGGCATTGTCAGAAAATAGTTAAAGGCATTTTTTAAGGCACGTCCTTTTCCTAAATTTTTTGCATGAGTTAATATTTGACATCCCTGTTCATCTCTTAGGTTTTCAAAAATATTTTTAAATTCAGGCCCACTTCCATCATCTACAATTAAAATATTTTCTAACCCAGATAGTCTTAATTTTTCTATGTATTTAATCAAATCAAGTGGAGGATTTAGGGCAGGAATAACAATTAATGTTTTCATATAATCTCCTTTGGTATCTGCTAATATTTTTGTATAAAAAAGCATAAACTTCCAGATATCATTCTATCATGTTTCCTAAAAAAAAAAAGTATTTTCTGTTGTGTATTTTCTTACTTTTATCCATCCTATTTGAATTTTCCCTTGAAAACCAGTATAATGGTAGAATGCTATGTGACTAGAAAGGAAGTTGAATGAAGCAATCTATTTCAAATCTCAAGTTAGCTGAGCGTGGGGCCATTATCAGCATTTCAACCTATTTGATCTTGTCTGCAGCCAAATTAGCAACTGGGCACCTCCTCCATTCATCCAGTTTGGTGGCCGATGGTTTTAACAACGTGTCGGACATCATTGGAAATGTGGCCCTCTTGATTGGAATCCGGATGGCACGCCAGCCTGCTGACCGAGACCACCGTTTTGGTCACTGGAAGATTGAGGATTTGGCAAGCTTAATCACTTCCATCATTATGTTTTATGTCGGTTTCGATGTACTTCAGGATACCATTCAAAAAATTCTCAGTCATGAAGAAACGGTTATTGACCCTCTTGGTGCAACCCTAGGAATCATTTCTGCAGCGATTATGTTTGTAGTTTATCTCTACAATACTCGCCTCAGTAAGAAATCCAACTCCAAGGCACTGAAGGCCGCAGCAAAGGACAATCTTTCTGACGCTGTTACCTCACTTGGTACTACCATTGCCATACTGGCTAGCAGTTTCAATTATCCCATTGTGGATAAACTGGTTGCTATTATCATCACTTTCTTTATCTTGAAGACTGCCTATGATATCTTCATCGAGTCTTCCTTTAGTCTTTCAGATGGCTTTGACGACCGTCTGCTTGAGGACTATCAAAAGGCCATTATGGAAATTCCAAAAATTAGCAAGGTTAAATCTCAAAGAGGTCGCACCTACGGTAGCAACATTTACCTTGATATTACGCTAGAAATGAATCCTGACTTGTCTGTTTTTGAGAGTCATGAAATCGCGGATCAAGTCGAGTCTATGCTGGAGGAACGTTTTGGAGTCTTTGATACCGATATTCATATTGAGCCAGCACCTATCCCTGAGGATGAAATTTTAGACAATGTCTACAAAAAATTGCTTATGCGCGAACAATTGATCGACCAAGGAAATCAACTGGAAGAGCTCTTGGCTGATGATTTTATCTATATTCGCCAAGATGGAGAACAGATGGATAAAGAGGCCTATAAAGCCGAAAAAGACTTGAATTCTGCTATCAAGGACATCCAAATCACTTCTATCAGCCAGAAGACCAAACTCATCTGCTATGAATTAGATGGCATTGTCCATACCAGTATCTGGCGCCGTCACGAAACTTGGCAAAATATCTTTCATCAAGAAACTAAAAAAGAAGACAAACAATGACCCTATCCAATGGATAGGGCCTTTTTGATTATTCTACTTTAAGCAAAGACAGACTATGACGGTTTGGAAGATTTGCTTTTCGAAGCTTGTTTTGCCTCTTTTCTTGCTTGACGATTTTGTTCGATACGCCATTCTCTTTCATAGTATTTCATGATCTCATAGACCCTTTCAGGAAGTCCTACATCTAGTAGAATGATAGGGATGATCAAATCTGCTGACGGATGAAAAGGGAAACACCTTCTCTTCAGTAGAGCTAGAAGTGATTGGAATTTCACATTTTCCTTGTTTTTAAAATAAACTTCAATCCGATAAGAATCCCTATATTTCCCTCGAATCCGAGAGAAGGAAAATTCCTCTACATCAGCCCAAGCATAGAAATGACTGGCTTTCTTTGGGTTTGGTTTGTAGTAAAACCCCTCAACTGTGCATTTCAAATATTCCTTATCCGAGCTTAAAAGTCTGTAAGTCAGATAAACTCCTACTCCAGCATAAGTAATTAAAACTAACATTAACAAAAGACTTATCGTATGAAATCTGCTCCCCTTTCCCGAATGCGAATGGAAATAATAAAGAGCTAACAACAATAAAAGTGCCGAAGTCAAGCCAAACAAAGCGTTCCAAATGATTTTCTTGGGACTACGTTTAATGACTTTTTCTTCCATCATGTCAACTCACTTAGATATTCATAGCGTTCATATTTTTCAAGGAGTGCTTCGTTTTTCTCATCTAGTTCTTTTTGGAGAGTAGCCAGCTTACCAAAGTCAGAGCCATTGGCCTGCATCTCCTCTTCAATAGCAGCGATACGGTTTTCCAAAGCTTCAATATCGCCTTCAATACTTGCCCACTCCTGCTTTTCTTGGTAGGTCATGCGTTTCTTGTCTTCTCGAACCTTAACGACTTTTTCCTTTTCGGCTTTTTGCACTTGATTGGCCATCTCTGTTTCAAAGACTTTTTCATCAAGATAATCGGTATAATGACCAAAGAAAGGACGAATCTTGCCATCCTCAAAAGCGAGAATCTTGGTCGCTACCTTATCTAAGAAATAACGGTCATGGCTAACTGTCAAAACTGGACCAGCAAAACCTTGCAAGAAATTCTCCAAAACTGTCAAGGTTGCAATATCCAAATCATTGGTTGGCTCATCTAAAAGAAGAACATTTGGTTTTTCCAAGAGCAATTTGAGAAGATAAAGACGTTTTTTCTCTCCCCCTGACAATTTCTCAATCAAGGTTCCATGCGTCGAACGTGGGAAAAGAAACTGCTCCAGCAGCTCTGCAATCGAAGTCGTAGAACCACCGCTGGTCTTGACCTCTTCTGCCACTTCCTGCAAATAATTAATCACTCGCTTGCTTTCATCCAAGCCCTCAATTTGCTGAGAGAAATAGGCAATGCGAACAGTTTCCCCAATCACAACTTGTCCTGCTGTCGGCTCAAGAATGCCTGCAATCAAGTTAAGGAGAGTTGATTTCCCAACACCGTTGTCCCCAACAATTCCAATACGATCTTTAGCTTGCACCAAGAGATTAAAATCTTGCAAAATAGGCTTGTTTTCATAGGCGAAGGAAACATCCTGAAACTCGATGACTTTCTTCCCAATACGACTGGTTTCAAAGTTCATGGTCAAGTCTGTCTCAGCAGTACTGCCTGAAACTTCCTTTTTCAAATCATGGAAACGATTGATACGAGCCTGCTGCTTGGTCGCACGCGCCTGCGGTTGTCTGCGCATCCAGGACAATTCTTGTTTGTAGAGTTGTTCTTTTTTGTGAAGAAGAGCCGCGTCACGTTCATCCTGTTCCGCCTTGAGCCGAACATAGTCCTGATAATTACCCTGATACTCGGTCAATCCTGCTCGGTCCAACTCGAAAATCCGTGTTGACAAAGCGTCCAAGAAATAACGATCGTGGGTGATAAAGAGAACCGTCTTCTTGGAATTTTTCAAAAAGAGGGTCAACCACTCAATAGTCGCTATATCTAAGTGGTTGGTTGGTTCATCCAGAAGCAAGAGATCGTGGTTGCCAAGTAAAACTTGCGCCAACTGGACCCGTCTTCTTAGACCACCTGACAATTCCCCAACTGGAGTAGATAAGTCCTGAATACCCAACTTGCTAAGAACCGTCTTGACCTGACTCTCAATTTCCCAAGCTTGAAGAGAGTCCATTTCAGCCATAACCCGTTCCAGCCGTGCCTGCTTGTCCTCACTATAGTTGAGCATGAGGAGTTCATACTCACGAATGAGCTGGATTTCCTTTAGTTCACTAGATAGAACCGTATCCAAGACCGTCTTGCTATCATCAAAATCAGGGTCTTGAGTCAAGTAACCAATCTGGTAATCATTCTTAGCTGAAAAAGGACTAACATCCCCATCAAAGCCAGAAACACCAGAAAGAACATCTAAAAGGGTGGTCTTCCCTGTTCCATTGACACCAATCAAACCAATTCTGTCTAGGTCATGGATGATAAAGGAAATATCCTTAAAAACGGTCTTATCACCGACGGATTTACTTAGTTTTTCAACAATAAAATCACTCATTTTTTCTCCCTTAGATAAGCATGGATGGCTTGACAGTCATTTTCCAATTCTCCATCGACAATGGCATACTCAATCTCTGTTAAAATCTCTCCCAAGTCTGGGCCCGGCTGATAACCATATTCCTTGATCAAAATACCACCGTTGATTTGGATTTCTTTCTTGTCATGAATGGTCAAACTCTGGTAGGTTTCTGTGATGACTTGTGGGTTGACTGGTTTTCCCTGAGCCTGACGAAGATTTTCAGCCTGTAAAAGTAAATCCAAGTCAAAGCGATAACAATCGCGCTTGCTCAATTCTCCCTTTTCACGCAAGGCCAAAATAGTCAGCAAATCCTGAACTTGCTTAGCAAACTGGCGTGAGGTCTTCCAAGCCTTCAAAAATGGCTGCGCATTTTCAATCTCCAAAGCCCACAGTAGAGATGCCCAGGCTTGTTCAGAGGATTTAAAGGTGAAATCAGTCTCCAAATCAAACAGTCTGTTGAGCTTGTTCTGGCTAGCTGCCATATCAGGGAGATAATCATAAGCTTGACTCTCAATCATGGAAGCCAAACCCCTTCTCCAAAATGGAGCCAGCAAGAGTTTATCAAACTCAACGAAGGTACGCTCCACAGAAATTTTCTCCAAAAGTGGCGTCAAAGTCTTCATAGCTTTAAAGGTTTCTGGCTCAAGTTCAAAGCCAAGACTGGCCTGAAAACGGAAGCCACGCATAATCCGCAAAGCATCTTCGTTGAAACGCTCACTTGCCACTCCAACTGCTCGTAAGACTTGCTTTCCCAAATCGTCTAAACCATGGAACAAGTCAATGATTTCCCCTGTCTCGTCCAAGGCAAAGGCGTTGACTGTAAAATCACGGCGCTTAAGGTCTTCTTCTAGCGAACGCACAAAGGAAACCGCACTGGGTCTGCGATAGTCCACATAGACATCTTCAGTTCGAAAGGTGGTTACCTCATACTCCTCATCCCCATCTAAAACCAAGACGGTTCCATGCTCGATTCCGATATCGGCTGTTCGCGGAAAAATCTGCTTGGTTTCTTCTGGATAAGAAGAGGTCGCAATATCCACATCATGGATAGGGCGATTGAGAAGGGCATCTCGAACAGACCCCCCAACAAAATAGGCCTCAAAACCTGCTTCTTTAATTTTTTCTAATACTGGTAAAGCCTTCTGAAATTCAGAAGGCATTTGCGTTAATCTCATAATAAGTGTTCTAATCCATAGACAAGCTCATGACGCTTGACAACTTCTTTAATTCCCAAATTCACCCCTGTCATGAAGGAGCTACGATCATAGGAGTCATGACGGAGTGTCAATCCTTCTCCCTGATTGCCAAAAATGACTTCCTGATGGGCTACTAAGCCTGGCAAACGAACTGAGTGGATGCGCATGCCATCAAAATCAGCACCACGAGCACCTGCAATCAATTCTTCCTCATCAGGCGCACCTTGCTGGATTGACTCTCGAACTTCTGCGATTAACTCAGCTGTTTTAATAGCTGTTCCACTAGGGGCATCCTTTTTCTTGTCATGATGGAGCTCGATAATCTCCACATTTGGGAAATATTTAGCAGCCTGCCTTGCAAATTGCATGAGTAAAACAGCACCCAAGGCAAAGTTAGGAGCGATCAAGCCACCCAAATCTTGAGCACGAGAGAATGCTTTTAGCTCTGCAATTTCTTCACTCGTGAAACCAGTTGTTCCAACAACTGGAGCAAAGCCATTCTCAAGAGCAAAGCGTGTGTTTTCATAGGCAACAGCTGGAGTTGTAAAATCTACCCAAACATCCGCTTCAAATCCTGCTAAATCAGCCTTATCCTTGAAAACAGGAACTCCCTGCCATTCTGACTCAGACTCAGAAGGATCCAAAACTGCTACCAAATCCAAGTCTGGATCAGCCAAGACCATCTGGCAAGCAGCTTGTCCCATCTTTCCCTTAAAACCGGCAATAATTACTCGAATACTCATCTCTACTCCTATTTAAGATACAAAGGACCTTAGCTGCCCATGAAAAATAGGGAATGGCGCTGACTTCCAACGAAAGGCAAGACAGGCATCTTTTTTCAAGAGGCAGGTAGTCCGTGTTCAATTGCTAAGATATAAAGCCTGCAAGAACACAAAGTGAAAATAGGAGTTCTAATCAAGGAGTGTCTCCTCCTTGGAAGAACTATCTTTTTCACAGAGGGTTCCAGGCGTGTTCAATTATCAAGATACAAAGGGCCTTAGCTGCCCTTGAAAAATAGGGGATGGCGCTGACTTTCCATGAAAAGCAAGACAGGCATCTTTTTTCAAGAGGCAGGTGTCCGTGTTCAATTGCTATTTCTTAACTAGCCTAGAAGCGCCAACTAAATCACTGGAATATAACCCAGAGCAATGCTTCCTGCTCCTAGGTGTGTTCCAATGACACTACCAAATGTAGCAAGTGAAACATCCATACCTACTCCAGATTCAAGTAAGTGCTGACGCAATTCCTCAGCCTTTTCAGGGGCATTTCCGTGAATGACAATAATACGGTATTGGCCTGAAGCTGTGGCTTCCTTGATAATTTCAATTAAGCGCTTGGTTGCTTTCTTTTCAGTACGAACTTTTTCGTACACTTCAATCACACCTTGGTCATTGAAATAGAGGATTGGCTTAATGCTTAGCAGATTGCCCAAAATCGCAGCTCCATTTGAAAGGCGTCCACCTTTAACCAAGTGGTCCAAATCATCCACCATGATGAAAGCAGATGTGTGACTAATTTGAATAGCTAGCTTATCCTGAATAATGGCAAAGTCATCGCCCTGGTCTCGCCAGTTAAAGACACTTTCAACCATGATACCCAGAGGAGCACTTGTAATCAAAGTGTCTGGGAAGGCAATGGTTAAGCCCTCATAATCATCGACCATGTACTGGATATTTTGGTAAAAACCTGAAATTCCAGAAGATAGGAAAAGCCCCAAAGCATGTGTATAGCCTTGTTCTTTAAGCGAAGTTAGAATCTCATCTAACTTGGCAATACTTGGTTGACTGGTCTTAGGCAATTCAGAAGCCTGAGCCATTTTTTGGTAAAATTCCTCAGCAGTCAGATTGATACCTTCGACATACTCCTCACCATCAATATTGACAGGAATATCCAAGACATACAAATCTTCTCTTTGCAAGGTATCTGCACTGAGATAGGCAGAGGAATCTGTGATAACAGCTAATTTCATATTAGAACTCCAAATTGATTCCTGGTAAGTCTAATGCAATTTCAGTTACTTCGTAAGTCAAACGGTTGAGCATGTTCAAACATGGACGAGCCAAGGTTTCCACTTCTTCTTGGTTCAATTCACTTGGTTCGTTAACAATACGACCATCGATATGATTCACCTGTGAAATGGTTCCACTGATGACAAATTTATCAAATACAATCATAAAACTCAAGACAACAATCAAGGAAGTCACTTGATTTTCTTGGTCATGTTGAATTAATTGGAAGTTCACATCCACCTTAGTTTCAGGAGCTCCATTTTCATTTTCCCATTCAAAATTACGCGCATCAAAATGATACTGACTAACAAATTCTTGTTCACGTTTAAGATTCATGTCTTTCTCCCTTGGCTACAATATTATAAGCTATTGTACCATAATTTTTTATTTTCATCTAGTTTTCTAGGATTTAGTCAATCCCGATTTCAGCTCGAACTACGTCTGCGATGGTATCAACATAGTAGTCCACTTCTTCTGTTGTAGGAGCTTCTGCCATAACACGCAAGAGGGGCTCTGTTCCACTTGGACGAACAAGGATACGGCCATTCCCTGCCATTTCAGCTTCCATCTTCTCGATGATAGCCTTAATAGCTGGCACTTCCATAGCCTTTTCCTTCATGGCATTTTCCACTCGGATATTGACTAATTTTTGTGGATAGATGGTTACTTCTGCTGCTAACTCTGACAGGCTCTTACCAGTTTCCTTCATGATTTTTGTCAATTGAACAGCTGATAATTGACCATCACCTGTTGTATTGTAGTCCATCAAGATGACGTGACCAGACTGTTCACCACCGAGGTTGTAGCCTGATTTTCTCATTTCTTCCACAACATAGCGGTCGCCAACTGCAGTGACTGCCTTGTTAATGCCTTCACGGTCCAAGGCCTTGTGGAAACCAAGGTTGGACATAACAGTTGTCACAATTGTATTTTGGGCCAATTGTCCTTTTTCAGAAAGGTACTTTCCGATAATGTACATGATTTTGTCACCATCAACGATCTCACCATTCTCATCAACAGCAATCAAACGGTCACTGTCTCCGTCAAAGGCCAAACCAATCGCTGATCCGCTTTCTTTGACCACTTCTTGAAGGGCTTCTGGGTGGGTTGAACCAACATTAAGATTGATGTTAAGACCGTCTGGTGTTTCCCCGATAACCGTCAATTGAGCGCCAAGATCTGCAAAGATTTGACGGGCACTTGTAGAAGCTGCACCATTGGCCGTATCCAAGGCAACCTTCATTCCTTCAAGAGGAGTTCCAGTTGAAACAAGATATCCTTCATACTTACGCAAGCCTTCTGGATAATCTACCAAGGTTCCCAAGCCTTCAGCACTTGGACGTGGCAGAGTGTCTTCTGCAGCATCTAGCAGGGCTTCAATTTCTGCTTCTTTTTCATCATCTAGTTTGAAACCATCACCACCAAAGAACTTAATCCCATTATCAAGGGCTGGGT
This sequence comes from Streptococcus mitis, assembly GCF_003942765.1. GTDB lineage: Bacteria > Bacillota > Bacilli > Lactobacillales > Streptococcaceae > Streptococcus > Streptococcus mitis_BE. Next base: position 63,544 of record NZ_RJNW01000007.1, on the reverse strand, counting down.
TGTGGCTAGCAGAAATCATGACACCGGCACTTGCCCCTTCAGTTTTAACCAAGTAAGCTACTGCTGGTGTTGCAAGAACACCAAGTTTGTAGACGTGAATCCCTACAGAGAGGAGACCTGCCACCAAGGCAGATTCTAGCATTTCCCCTGAAATACGTGTGTCACGTCCTACAAAAACTTTCGGTGCTTCCGTTTCATGTTGGCTAAGAACATAGCCTCCAAAACGTCCTAGTTTAAAGGCCAATTCTGGCGTTAATTCTACGTTAGCTTCTCCACGGACTCCATCAGTCCCAAAATATTTACCCATTTTTATAAAATCCTTTTCCTATTTTTAATTCGTTTTTGAACTAGTTGCTTTCGATGACGAAGATGTCTCCGACGAACTGCTTGTTGTTGAATTTGATGTACTTGAACTTGGTGCTACTGGTTTTGTAGTCACCTTCATTGTTGTGTCGAACGGAGTAATAACTGCCGGTAAGACAACACCATTACGGTCGATTGCCTGCAAAGGTACCGAACCACTGTAATTACCTGTTATGCGTTCGCTGGTTGGTAAAAGTGCAATAATTTTGTCAATCTTAGCTAATGTTTCTTGGTCAGTTGTGACCGAAACGCGTTCATTTGACACGGTTACACTATCAAGTTGTAGCTTCGGATCAATCTGGCTTTGGTCAACTTGTGGCACAACAATCATCCCATCTCGTTTAACCTTCTTCCCAACTTTCACTGTAATCTTTTGAGGCGTTGCCACAGCAGTCAATCCACTTGGAAGATTTTCAATATTCAAGGGAACTTCAATCGTTCCAACACTGGCATCCGTCAAATCAGCAGTTACCTTAAACTTACGAGTGCTCTCCTGCATTTCGCTGGCCAAGGTCACACGATTGGCTCCGGTTAATACCACTGAAACTTCTGATGCAAATCCGCTAATGAAATACTGGTCATCATCATAGTGAATAACGATAGGAACGTTCGTTATCGTATTGGTGTAAGTTTCTGATTTAACCTGCCTTGCGGTATTACTATTTTGAAAGTTGGTTGACGTTGCATAGATGAATAAGATACAAGCAAAAAAGAGAGATGAAATGATGTATAGACTATTTTTTCTCATATTTCCAACCTCCTAACAAACGGTCCTTGAAACTGACTTTTTCCTCAACGGCTAGCAAAAGAATTGCTCGTAGCTCTGCTTCAAATTCTTCAATCGTCAAGTCGTGCTTAAAAACACCGTTATAGGTAATAGAAATGCCACCTGTTTCCTCTGAGACGATGAAGGTCAAGGCATCGGATACTTCTGACAAACCGATAGCCGCCCGGTGTCTGGTCCCAAATTCCTTGGAAATCCCTGTGCTTTCTGTCAAGGGCAGATAGGCAGAGGTGACTGCAATCCGATTTTCTCTGATAATCACAGCACCATCGTGTAGGGGAGTGTTGGGGATAAAGATATTAATAAGGAGTTCAGCTGAAATATTGGCATCCAAAGGAATCCCTGTCGCAATGTATTCTTGCAAGGTCCGAACTCGTTGGATGGCAACCAGAGCACCAATCTTACGAGGACTCATATATTCAACCGACTTGATAAAGGCACGAATCATTTGCTCTTCTGCACTAATTTGAGCAGTAGAAAAGAAATCTGTCGCCCTTCCCAAGCGTTCCAAACCAGTCCGAATCTCTGGAGAGAAGATAACAACCGCAGCAATAACCCCATAGGTGATAATTTGATTAATCAACCAAGAAATCGTTGTTAAACCAAGGATATTGGCTACAACCTGGGCTAATACAAAGATCACGACCCCACGCACCAAAATCATAATCTTGGTGCCAGCTATCGCTTTTGTAAAACGATATAAAATATAAGCCACAATCAAAATATCAAACAGATTGATGGCAATACTCCAAGGACTAGAAAACAAGCTAGTCCAATATTGCAGGTTGGATAATTGTTGAAAGTTCATCTGCTGTCTCCTCTCTGTCCAAACACGTTCCTTTCTATTATACCATTTTTCTGACATTTTTTTCCCTATCCTACTTCATTTTAAATTAAGGAAAAATATGATAAAATAAACTGACTAGAAAAAACAAAGGAGAAACCATGTCTCAACTCTATGATATTACCATTGTAGGTGGTGGTCCTGTCGGGCTTTTTGCAGCCTTCTATGCTCATCTACGCCAAGCCAAGGTCCAAATCATCGACTCTCTTCCCCAACTCGGTGGACAACCTGCCATTCTCTATCCTGAAAAGGAAATTTTAGACGTACCGGGATTCCCAAACCTGACTGGAGAAGAGTTGACTAACCGTCTAATCGAGCAATTAAATGGCTTTGATACCCCTATTCATCTCAACGAAACGGTTCTTGAGATTGAAAAACAAGAAGAAGGCGTTGTAATTACAACTTCTAAAGGAAGTCACCTGTCTAAAACAGTTATCATCGCTATGGGTGGCGGTGCCTTCAAACCACGTCCTCTGGAACTAGAAGGCGTTGAAGGCTATGAAAATATCCACTACCACGTTTCCAACATCCAGCAATATGCTGGTAAGAAAGTGACGATTCTTGGTGGAGGAGACTCGGCTGTGGATTGGGCTTTGGCTTTTGAAAAAATTGCGCCAACTACCCTTGTCCACCGCAGAGATAATTTCCGCGCCTTGGAACACAGTGTCCAAGCCTTGCAAGAATCATCTGTGACCATCAAGACACCATTCGTCCCTAGCCAACTCCTTGGAGATGGAAAAACGCTCGATAAACTTGAAATCACAAAAGTCAAATCTGATGAAACAGAAACTATTGACCTAGACCACCTCTTTGTCAACTATGGTTTCAAATCTTCTGTCGGTAACCTTAAAAACTGGGGTCTGGACCTCAACCGCCACAAGATTATCGTCAACAGCAAACAGGAATCCAGCCAAGCAGGTATCTATGCTATCGGTGACTGCTGCTACTATGACGGAAAAATTGATCTGATTGCGACAGGCCTCGGAGAAGCACCAACCGCTGTTAACAACGCCATCAACTACATCGACCCTGAGCAAAAAGTACAACCAAAACACTCAACCAGTTTATAAAAAAGAACCACGAGTCCTACGATTCGTGGTTTTATAGTTCATCGGCTAATTTATTTATCTTTCTAAGTCTGTGATTGACGCCACTTTTGGTCAGAGGGGTGCTGAGACTATCTGCTAACTGCTGGATAGAGTAGTCTGGGTGCTGAATCCGCAATTGCGCTACCTCCTGCAAATCCACTGGCAGGTTTTCTAAGCCCATGATATCTTTGATTTTACTGATATTGTTGATAGTCTTCATGCTGGCAGAAACTGTCCGAGCGATATTAGCTGTTTCAGCATTATTAGCCCGATTGAGGTCATTACGGGTTTCTCGCAAAATCTTAACCCGCTCAAAATCATCACGCGCCTGCATGGCTCCGATGACAATCAAGAAGTCCATAATATCTTCGGCACGCTGGAGATAGGTCACAGCTCCCTTTTTGCGCTCAAGCACCTTGGCATCTAGCAAAAACTGCTGGAGAAGAGAGGCAATCCCTTGCGCATGGTCCAGATAAACAGAACTGATTTCCAACTGGTACTTGCCTGACTCAGGGTCACGAATGCTTCCATTTGCCAAGAAAGCGCCACAAAGATAAGCACGACCTGCTTCCTCATCTGATAAAATCTCCTCATCAATACCTGTTTCCAAGCCAAAGAAAGAGTCTGCCAAGTGCAAATCACTCAACAAGTCCTGCACCTTTTCATCTGTAAAAACGGTATAGACCCGATTCTTGCGAAGATTGCTTCTTTGGTGGTGGCGAATTTCCGATTTGATTTCGTAGAAATGGAGAAAGGACTCGTAGAGGTGACGAGCCAGTTTGGCATTTTCTGTCACAACTGACAAGGTCAAGCCCGAAGTCGAGAGACCGATACTACCAGACATTTTGATAATGGCAGATAATTCATGCCGGCTCAGATGGTGCTGACCTAGGATTTCTTCTTTTACTGCTACTGTGAAACTCATTTTCTCACCTGTATAATCCGCATCAACTCATCCACGATCAAATCTCCATCGTGAAAGGCACCCCCATTTTCCAGACGAAGGAAGTTGGATGAAATCACACGCGGAACTTGCTTACAAAGACCAGCAAAATCATGTTCCACCTGCACTAAGTATTCATCAAAACGGTTGGAATTCATGTATTCCTGAGGCACTTTTTCAATATTCACCAAGACAGTATCGATAAAAGGGCGACCAAGGTGACGATGCAAGACCTCTACGTGGTCACTATCTGTAAAGTGTTCCGTCTCCCCACGTTGGGTCATGATATTGCAGACATAGGCGATTTCTGCCTTGGTTTCCAAAAGTGCCTGCCCGATTTCCTTAATCACGATATTGGGCAAAATCGAGGTAAAGAGGGAACCAGGTCCAAGGACAATCATGTCACTTTCAAGAATGGTCTGCACTACTCGACGACTGGCCAGAGGCGTATCATCGTTGAGGGTATTGGTCACATAGACATGGTCAATCATGCCTGGATGGTCTGCAATATGACTCTCTCCAGCCACTTCTGTCCCATCCTGAAAGACCGCATGAAGGGTCAAAGGATGGTCACTGGAAGGATAAATCTTCCCAGTTGTATGGAAAAATTTGCTCAATAACTGCATGGCATTATAGGTCGAACCCTGCATTTCTGACAGGCCAGCAATGATGAGATTACCCAATGGATGGCCAGCAAAGGCTCCCGCATCCTCAGAGAAGCGATACTGAAAGACCTTTTCATAAAATTTTGGCATATCTGACATGGCTACAAGGACATTGCGGAGATCGCCTGGCGGTGTCAACTGCTGCATATTTTTTCTGAGTTCACCTGAAGAACCACCATCATCCGCCACCGTTACGATAGCAGCGATTTCCACATCTTTTTCCCGCAGGCTTTTTAGAATGACAGGAATCCCAGTTCCTCCACCAATCACCGTTATCTTTGGTTTTCTCATGAACGGTTTACCGTTTCCTTTCTTCGGTCTTTGTCGCGATGCCCTTCATTGACAGGCCAATTCTTGGATAAGTCCTGCGCCAAGCGTTTAGCAAAGGCCACACTACGGTGTTGTCCACCCGTACATCCCATGGCAATAGTCAAAACAGACTTTCCTTCCTTTTGGTAACTTGGCAAAATCGGCTCAATCAAGGCCAACAAATGTTGATAAAAGTCTTCTGACTCAGGATGGTTCATGACATAATCATAAACAGGTTCATCTATACCCGTTTGGTTTCTCAGTTCTGGTAGGTAGTAGGGATTTGGCAAGAATCGGACATCAAAGACTAAATCTGCATCAATCGGGATTCCATATTTAAAGCCAAAAGACATGACTTCGATACGGAAAGACTGGGCTTGTTCCTGATCAGAAAACTGCTCTGCAATGGTTTTACGCAGTTCACGAGGAGTAAGTTCAGTTGTATCCACCACATTTTGGCTCATATTTTTCAAAGGCGCCAAGAGTTCACGTTCCAGCTTGATGCCATCCAAAATCCGTCCATCTGCAGCTAGTGGGTGACTCCGTCTGGTTTCCTTGTAACGAGCGACCAATTCCTTGTCAGCTGCATCCAAAAAGAGAATTTTAAAGTCCAGTTCTTCCTTGTTTTCCAACTCATCCAAAACAGCTTGAATCTCTGAGAAGAAAGAACGGCTACGCATATCTACTACCAAGGCCAACTTATGGTCGTCTTCCTTTGTTTCCACCAACTGCAAAAACTTAGGCAAGAGAGCTGGAGGCATATTATCAATAGTAAAATAACCCAAATCTTCGAAGGACTGAATGGCAACTGTTTTCCCTGCACCACTCATTCCTGTCACAATCACCAAGTGAAGTTGTTTCTTTGTCATCTTTTTCTCCTTATATCAAAAGAAGTTTGGCAACACCAAACTTCAACTAGCTTATCCAATCTCTGCGATGACTTCGATTTCGACTTTTACATCACGAGGAAGACGAGCTACCTCTACTGCTGAACGAGCTGGAAATTCCTCTTTAAAGGCCGTTTGGTAAACCTCGTTAAAAGGAACAAAGTCGTTCATATCGCTCAAGAAACAAGTTGTTTTGACAACATGGTCAAAGTCAGTTCCTGCCTCTGCCAAAATAGCACCGATGTTTTTTAAGACTTGTTCTGTCTGTTCTTGGATCGTTTCTCCAACGATTTCCCCAGTTTCAGGAGAGAGAGGAACTTGACCACTAGCAAACAAAAGGTTGCCAACGATTTTTCCTTGAACATATGGTCCGATAGCCTTTGGAGCTTTGTCTGTATGAATTGTTTTTGCCATTTTCTTTTCCTCACAATTTTTCTAAGATTGCATCCCAAGCCTCATCCATCCCTGCCTTGCTGACAGATGAAAAGAGGATAAAGTCGTCACTTGGGTCAAAGTTTAATTTCTTTTTGATTGCTGATTCGTGCTTGTTCCATTTACCACGTGGAATCTTGTCTGCCTTGGTCGCCACAATGATGACTGGAATCTCATAATACTTAAGAAATTCGTACATCTGCACATCATCTGCTGACGGGTCATGACGAAGGTCAACTAGACTGACCACTGCACGGAGATTTTCCCGAGTCGTTAGGTACTCCTCAATCATGCGCCCCCACTTTTCACGTTCCTTTTTAGAAACACGGGCATAGCCATAACCAGGCACATCCACAAAGCGCATCTTATCATCGATATTAAAGAAGTTGAGAAGCTGGGTTTTACCAGGTTTACCTGATGTTCGGGCTAGATTCTTGCGGTTCAGCATGGTGTTGATAAAGCTAGACTTGCCAACATTTGAACGCCCTGCTAGGGCAATCTCTGGCAGTTCATCCTGCGGATAGTGGGATTTATTAGCCGCACTGAGTAAGATTTCAGCATTGTGTGTATTAAGTTCCATAGTCACCTCTAGGCTGTTTCTAGGATTGGTTTATCCGTTCCATCGACAGCTTCTTTAGTGATGCGGACCAATTTCACATTTTCCTGACTCGGTACTTCAAACATGACATCTAGCATGGTTTCTTCGATAATCGAGCGAAGACCACGCGCACCAGTTTTGCGTTCGATAGCCTTATTGGCGATTTCTTGAAGGGCTTCGTCGTCAAATTCCAACTCGACATCATCATAAGAAAGCAAGGTTTGGTATTGTTTGACCAAAGCATTTCTTGGCTCTTTCAAGATGCGAACCAAATCATCTACTGTCAACTGCTCAAGAGCAGCAAAGACAGGCAAGCGTCCAATCAGCTCAGGGATAATACCGAATTTTTGAATATCTTCTGCGATGATTTCTTGCATGTATGAGCTGTTTTCATCAATCGCTTTATTGTTTTGACCAAATCCGATGACTTTTTCTCCAAGACGTTGTTTGACGATTTCTTCAATGCCATCAAAGGCACCACCCACGATGAAGAGGATATTTTTGGTATCCACTTGAATCATCTCTTGTTGCGGATGTTTACGTCCACCTTGAGGCGGCACGCTAGCAACGGTTCCCTCGATAATCTTGAGAAGGGCTTGTTGCACGCCTTCACCAGAAACATCACGTGTGATAGAAACGTTCTCACTCTTCTTAGCAATCTTGTCAATTTCATCCACATAGATAATGCCACGCTCTGCACGTTCAATGTTAAAGTCAGCAGCCTGCAAGAGCTTGAGGAGGATATTTTCCACGTCCTCACCCACATAACCAGCCTCAGTCAGAGCTGTTGCATCCGCAATCGCAAAAGGTACATTCAAGCTCTTAGCCAAGGTCTGGGCAAGAAAAGTTTTTCCTGAACCGGTTGGCCCAATCATCAAGATGTTTGACTTCTGCAAATCCACATCTTCTGACTCTTCACGCGTATCGTGAAAATTGATGCGTTTGTAGTGGTTGTACACCGCCACTGCTAAGGCACGCTTGGCACGATCTTGACCGATTACATAGTGGTTCAAGATATGGAGGAGTTCGATTGGTTTTGGTACCTCAGACAAGTCTGCCAAGACTTCCTCAGCCAACTCCTCCCGAATGATTTCCTGAGCCAACTCCACACATTCATTACAAATAAAGGCGTTGTTCCCAGCGATTATTTTTTGTACTTCTTCTTGGCTTTTGCCACAAAATGAGCAATAAACCATCATATCATTATTCCTATTTGTAGGCATGATTTCCTTCCGTTCTATTCTATACTTTCATTCTATCTAAAATAAGGTCATGTAAAAAGCATGGATACTATTGACCAAATTGGTAAAGGCATTTAACCAGAGCAGGACAGAAAGTCCATAGCGCTTTTTACGAAAAGCCTGTGCTCCTGCAAGCAAGCAGACCAAGCACAGCATGGCTGTGAAAAAACCAAATATACTACGTTCCATTAGACTTCCTTTCTCTTGCGGTATTGGATGGTAAAATCATAAGGATTTTTCTCATCTTTGGTATAGGATTTGCTTGAAACTGTCTCAAAAATAGACAAGTCAAAGTCTTCAGGGAAATAGGTATCTCCTTCCACCTGTGCATGGATTTGAGTGACAATGACTTCATCCAAATAGGGTTCAAAAGCCTGAAAAATTTGCTTTCCACCGATAATATAGAGATTCTTGTCTTGACCCTGATACCAGTCTAGAACAGACTGGATGTCCTGAAAAGTAGTAACCCCATCTATCTTTTCTTCTGAATTACGTGTCAAAATCAAGGTTTCCCGTTTTGGAAGCAGACGACGTCCCATTCCATCAAAGGTCACACGCCCCATCAAGATAGCATGATTCAGAGTTGTTTCTTTGAAGTGTTGCAGTTCTGCTGGTAAGTGCCAAGGCAGACGATTGTCCTTACCAATCACACCCTCTTCATCCTGGGCCCAAATAGCTACGATTTTCTTAGTCATGCTTCCATCCTTTTCACTGATAGTACTATTTTATCAAAAAACTCAAAAAAAGACTGGTTTGGAATGCGTTCAGTTTGATAGAAAAGAAGCAGGCTAGCTTTAGCCTGCTTCTCCGGTCCCTAGGACATGCGTTTTTTTGCTTCTGATTCAATTTTTTTAACTACTTCTTGAATGTTCAAGCCAGTTGTATCAAGGTAGACAGCGTCCTCTGCTTGTTTGAGAGGTGAAGTCTCACGATGACTATCCTTGTAGTCACGCGCAGCAATTTCCTCTTTTAGGGTTTCAAGGTCTGTTTCAATTCCCTTGGCAATATTTTCCTTGTAACGACGCTCTGCTCTTTCATCAACAGAAGCTACTAGAAAAATTTTCAGTTCTGCTTGTGGCAATACAACAGTTCCAATATCGCGACCGTCCATGACAATCCCACCTTGCTGGGCAATCTCTTGTTGGAGAGAAACTAGTTTCTCACGAACTTCAGGAATTGCCGCAATAGCAGAAACATGATTGGTCACTTCATTTTCACGAATAGGATGAGTAATGTCCACATCTCCTACAAAGACAAGTTGTTCTCCAGTTTCTGAGCGCCCAAAGCTGATTGGATGCTGGTCCAATAAGGCTAAAAGTTCCTCAATCTCTTCCACTCCTAACTGGTGTTTCAGAGCCATATAGGTCGCTGCACGATACATAGCACCTGTATCTAGATAGGTGTAACCAAAATCCTTAGCAATAATCTTTGCGACCGTACTCTTACCACTTGAAGCTGGACCGTCAATAGCAATTTGAATTGTTTTCATATCAACTCCTATTTGATTTTGATAACATCACCTGGATTAGCAAACCAAGATCCTGTAGCCATATGCCCAGGATTCAAGGCCTCTAGCTGAGCAATCGAGATTCCTGCACGAGCGGCAATGGTTGCTTCTCCTTCTCCAGCCTGAACTGTAATTGTCCCTTCACTATCAGTATGCTCTTCAGAATGACTTTCACTAGAAGAACTCTCTGTAGAAGTTGCTTCTTCAGTCTTGCTAGATGAAGATGCGGATTCTTCTATTACAGAGGTTGAAACAGGGGCAGATGAATCATAAAAATCTTTCAAGGCTGCTGTACGATTACTCCCTCCACTTGAAAGATAAATCAATACTATTATCATTACTACAACAATCACGAAAAAGAGACTAGCTAGAATCGTCAAGACACGATTTGCAACAATACCTGTACCTTTTTGATTACGTTGACGTCGTTCCGTTCTCGTCTGTTCTTCTTGATTCTCATAAATATCTTCTTGCCACGGTTCTTTTGCCATACCTTACTCCTTGTTTTTTTTTACTTTTCTTATTACAATATAAATATGAAAATCACACTTATACCTGAACGCTGCATTGCCTGTGGGCTTTGCCAAACTTATTCTGAATTATTTGATTACCACGATAATGGAATCGTGCGTTTTTACGATGACCCTGACCAACTAGAAAAAGAAATCTCTCCTAGTCAGGACGTCGTAGAAGCTGTTAGAAACTGTCCGACACGTGCCTTGATTAAAGATTAACTCTAATACCGACAAGAACGTTCCACTCCTTCTAGTTTAGCATATTTCCATGCAAAATTATAGTCTTTTCTCTTTATTTTTTTCTGTAAAATCAGGAAGGTCACTTTTTTCTTTGACGAGATAAAGTGGTCTTTTTTTGGTCTCTAGATAAATCTTACTGATATACTTGCCGAGAATCCCAATGGTCAAGAGTTGAATCCCACCAAGGAAGAGAATAACAGCCATCAGAGAGGTCCAACCTGATGTCGGATTGCCCAAAATGAGGGTCCGCACCACAACAAAAAAGGTCATAAGCAGAGAAATAAAACAAGATAGGAGACCTGCCACAAAGGCTATAATCAAGGGAAAATCTGAAAAGTTAACAATCCCTTCAATAGAGTAGAAAAAGAGTTGCCTAAAACTCCAACTGGTCTTGCCAGCCTGCCTTTCGACATTTGGATAGTCCAGATAATAGGTTTTAAAACCGACCCAGGCAAAAAGTCCTTTAGAAAAACGATTGGACTCGGTCAGGCTTAAAATAGCATCGACTACAGATCTTCTCATCATGCGAAAATCACGGACACCTGACGGCAGGGCTACTGGACTAATTTTTTTCATAAGGCGGTAAAAGATATCAGCACAGAAACTACGAAAGAAGGGTTCTCCCTCTCGACTAGTTCTCCGTGTTCCAACACAGTCCAAGTCTGCATTTTGGTCTAGTAAATTTTTCATCTCTAGCAACATACTAGGAGGATCCTGGAGATCTGCATCCATCACCACCACTAGATCTCCTGTCGCATATTGCAAGCCTGCATACAGAGCTGCTTCTTTGCCAAAATTTCGCGAGAAAGAAATATAATGCACTGCTGGATTTTGCTCCCGATAGGTCTTTAAGAGTTCCAAGGTCCCATCACTTGATCCATCATCGACAAAGACATACTCGATTTCTGTTCCCAAATCCGGAAGTAAAGCTTCCAAAGCCTGATAAAAAAGAGGAAGTACTTCCTCTTCGTTTAAACAGGGGACAATGATTGATATCACCATCTTAGTCTTCGAATCCATTTGGATGCTTGCTTTGCCAACGCCATGCGTCTTCACACATTTGGGTGATGTCGAGTTCTGCTTCCCAACCGAGTTCTGCTTTGGCTTTTGCAGGATCTGAATAGCAGGCTGCGATATCACCTGGGCGACGGTCTACAATGCGGTAAGGAATTGGGCGCCCCACTGCTTTTTCCATGTTTTGAATAATTTCAAGAACAGAATAACCTTTACCTGTTCCAAGGTTATAAACGTTTAGACCTGAACCTTTTTGGATTTTTTGTAGAGCTGCAACGTGACCTTTAGCCAAATCGACAACGTGGATATAATCACGAACACCAGTTCCATCTTCCGTATCGTAATCGTCTCCAAACACTTGCACTTGCTCTAATTTCCCAACTGCTACTTGAGTCACATATGGCAAGAGGTTGTTTGGAATACCGTTTGGATTTTCTCCTAGGTCTCCACTTTCATGAGCTCCGATTGGGTTAAAGTAACGAAGCAAGACCACATTCCATTCTGAGTCTGCCTTGTAGATATCGGTCAAAATTTCCTCTAGCATAAGTTTGGTACGACCGTATGGATTGGTCACTGAAAGTGGGAAATCTTCCAAGATTGGCACGGTGTGCGGATCCCCGTAAACTGTCGCAGAAGAACTGAAAATGATGTTTTTACAGTTGTTTTCTTCCATGACCTTCAAAAGACTAACAGTTCCAGCGATATTGTTGTCATAGTAGGCAAGAGGAATACGGGTAGATTCACCGACCGCCTTCAAGCCAGCAAAGTGAATGACCCCTGTTGGTTCTTCTTGCTTGAAAATATCTCTGAGGGTATCGGTATCACGGATATCTGCCTCATAGAAAGGCACTTCAACTCCTGTGATTCTTTCAACAACTTCTAAACTTTTTCTGTTACTATTAACAAGGTTATCCACCACAACAACCTGATGACCTGCTTGGATTAACTCAATAACAGTGTGGGTTCCGATAAAACCTGCTCCACCCGTTACCAAAATCTTTTCTTGCATCTTTTTTCCTCGATTCTCGGATTATTTTTTCTTATTTTACCATTTTTGATAGGGAATGTCATTTGCCATCCTAGAGGGGAGGCTAAATTTTCAGTAAAATTCTTATTCGCTTTTTACTCGTTTGACATAGTTTTCAATTGGATAGTTTAGAGGATCCAAGGTCATCTCCTTGTCTTGGATCAGTTGAGCTAGGTGGTAACCAATGATAGGACCAGTTGTGAGGCCTGATGAACCTAGTCCACTAGCAGCATAGACACCTGCTAATTCTGGAACCTGCCCAAAGAAAGGAGAGAAATCGCTGGTATAGGCACGGATTCCCACTCGTTCACTTCTGGAAGTCGCTTCCGATAAAACAGGATAGTGGGGCAAGGCTGCCTCCTCCATTTGTTTGAGCAAGGTTTCATCTACCGTCAAATCAAATCCCATGTCATTTTCATGTGTAGCGCCTAGGGATAATTTCCCACCTGCAAAAGGAATCAAATCCCACTCCCCTTCTGGCATAACAACAGGGTAAGCTTCCATGTCTTGGGCAAGTTGATAATCTCGGAGTTGCCCCTTTTGGGGACGAACATCTACTTCATAACCTAAAGGCTCTAACAGGTGTCCCAACCAAGCTCCCGTCGCCAAAATAACCTGATCAAACACCTCTTCGTCAATCTGGTAACCTGATGCTAAAGGTGTCAGAGTTACTTTTTCTTTGACCAGCTTGACCTGACTGGCTTCTAGCAAACGAGTCACTAAGAGTTGGCCATCTACTCTCGCTCCACCAGAAGCATAGAGCAGGTGGTCAAATCCCTGCAAACCAGGGAATAATTCGTTAGCTGATTCTTGGTCCAGAATGGCTAATTGCCCTATCAAAGGAGATTCTTCTCTGCGCTGGTGGGCTAGTTGATAAAGTTCTTCCAACTTAGTTTCATCCTTTTTCAGGAGAAAGACTCCCGAACGCTGGTAAAAGTCGATTTCTTGTCCTGACTTCTCTAAATCAGCTAATAAATCCACATAAAAGTCAGCCCCCAAGCGTGCCATTTTGTACCAGGCCTTATTACGGCGTTTGGAAAACCAAGGACTGATAATTCCTGCTGCGGCCTTGGTAGCCTGACCTTGTCCATGGTCAAAGACGGTTACTTCTAGGTCACTTTCTTTCGATAGGTAGTAGGCTGCTGTTGCTCCCACAATTCCTGCTCCGATAATAGCAACTTTTTTCATTGTTTTCACTTTCTAACTAGATATGGTGGAAAGGATTGGTCAATGCTTGACTAGGTAAGATATCAATAGTCCAGCCTTTTTCCTCTTTCCATTGATTAAGAAGCTCTGCAATTTTTTCTACAAAAAGCACTTCGATATAGTGACCTGGGTCCAAGGCTAGCAAGCCATCAGACAGCATATCCTGAGCAGTGTGGTAGTAAATATCACCAGTGATATAGACATCCGCTCCTTTAGCTAAAGCATCCTTATAGAAAGACTGCCCGCTACCACCACAGATAGCCACTCTTGAAATCGGCTTCTGCAAATCAGTCTCTTGATAATGCACCAATCGAAGACTATCTAGACCAAAGACTTGCTTGACATTCTGGGCCAATTCCCCAAATGTCTGAGGCTGAATATTTCCAATACGTCCAATCCCACGTTCAGGGGCAGTTTCCTGCAGATAAGTCGTTTCCTCGATACCTAGCATCTGACAGAACCAATCATTGAGACCATTTTCAACGATGTCAATATTGGTATGGCTGACATAAACTGCAATGTCATGCTTTATCAGATCAATGTAAATCTGATTTTGTGGACGGCCAGCTACCAAATCCTTGATGGGACGGAAAATCGGTGCATGCTTGACAATAATCAAATCCACACCCTTTTCAATGGCTTCAGCCACCGTTTCTTCACGAATATCCAGAGCAACCATGACGCTTTGGATATCCTTGTCCAAAGTGCCAATTTGCAGGCCACGACTGTCTCCCTCCATGGAAAATTCCTGAGGGCAAAAGGCTTCATACGCGTTAATCACTTCACTTGCTAGCATGGAGCACCTCCTTGATGGCTTGAATCTTATCTACTAGAACTTGACGTTCTTCCAGATTTTTGTCTGGGATTTGTCCGAGGGCAAACTCTAGCTTAACAGCTTCTTTTTGCCATTTTTGAACAAAGACTGGACTGACCTCTTTGCACAAGAAAGGTCCAAAGCGAAGGTCACTGGCTGATAGCTTCATTTGTCCTGCTTCCACCACCAAAATCTCGTAAAACTTGCCAGCTTCTTCTAAGATGCTTTCAGCTACAATCTGAAATCCGTTCTCTTGTAGCCAGATACGCAAGTCGTCTTCACGATTATTAGGCTGGAGGATTAAACGCTCTACATTAGCTAACTTGTCCAAGCCCTCTTCTAAAATCCTAGCAATCAAACGACCACCCATGCCAGCAATAGTGATGACCGACACTTGGTCAGTCTCTTCAAAAGCTGCCAAGCCATTGGCTAAACGAACCTGGATTTTCTCCTTTAGACCGTGCGCATCAACATTTTTGACTGCAGATTGGTAGGGACCTTCCACCACCTCACCTGCAATGGCGCTTTTGATTTGGCCTCTTTCGACCAACTCGATAGGCAGATAAGCATGGTCACTCCCCACATCTAGTAAAATAGCCCCTTGGGGAACAAAGGAAGCCACCAATTCTAATCTCTTTGAAATCATTCTCTCTCTCTTTCCAAAACTCTATTACCTCTTATTATACCACATTTCAACTGGCAATCTTGTACCTAAAAAGACCGCAATCCACAGATTGCAGCCTTTCTTTATTTTCTGGATTGATAGCGACTAGTCAGGATGAAAATCACGGTAAAGACCAACATCATGACACCATAAACAGGTAATGTTTGTCCTGTTAAGGTTGAAATTTCAAGCAGTTTTTGAATTCTTGGGAAGAGAGCTGTGGCTAGGAAGCCTCCTACTGACCAAACAATCAAGAGGACACGCCATAGGGTAAATGGCATGCAGGCTCTAAATACGGATAAGAAACCAATTGATCCCAAGAGATAATAGAGTAGAGTTGAGATTTCTAACTCAGACCAACCTTGGCTACTTCCAAATATTTTCACAAAAAGAACGCTGAAGACGACCATGAGAGCACTTGGTAGAGCACGAAGCATAGATCTTCTGAGGAAGTTTGGCTCAACAGGTTTGATATTTCGCTCAAAAGTCAGAACGAATGGTGGGAAGCCTTCCACGAACTGGTCAATCATGGTAATCTGGATTGGAATGAAAGGGAAAATCAAGATCCACTCAGACCGACCTAGTAAAGCACTGGCAATACAGATGACCGCTAATATGAATGAATAGATGGTCTTTATCAAGAAAATCGGGGCGATGTGGGCAATGTTATTGACCACCCGACGACCTTCAAAGAGAATTTCAGGAACATCATTAAAGTCTGAGTTCAAGAGAACCAGATTGGCAATCTGACGAGTCGCAGGATCTCCCTCAGCCATCACGATAGAACAATCCGCCTCACGAAGAGCCAGAATATCATTAACTCCATCCCCTGTCATAGCTGTTGTATGACCCGCTTTTTTCAGTGTTTGGATGATGAGTTTCTTTTGATGAGGGGAAACACGTCCGAAAATCGCAGTCTCCTCCGCCATAGCAACCAATTCCTCATCCGTAATTTTCGAGCAATCGACATAGCTGTGGTAGTCCGCAAAACCAGCCTTCTGGGCAATGCTGGATACCGTAACTGGATTGTCACCAGAGATAATCTTGAGCCCCACTTCCTGAGAACGGAGATAGTCCAGCGTCTCTGCTGCTCCCTCCCGAATCGGGTCCAAGATTTCCAGCAAGGCTAGAGCCTGAATATCAGATGGTTTCTGTGGCTTGTGATGGTCTAATTTCTCCTGACTGAGAGCTAAGACTAAGACACGTGAACCTCTCTCCAAGGCCTCTCTGGCTTCTGGGACCTCAGAATCCAGCAACATCTCAGGCGCCCCTAAGAAAACTGTTCCCAAACCTTCTAACTCCATGGCTCCCCACTTGCGGTCGCTTGAGAAAGGCATATTAGAGATCATAGGATAGACTACCTGACCTTGGAAACGCTGGCGAATAGCTTGAGCTGTTGGATTTTTATCCTCACTGTGAGCTATGTAGCTGGCTAAAATGCTGGCAATGGTCTCTTCACCATAAGTTTCCGTCAGTGGAAGAACAGCCTCCACCTGCATCTTCCCTTGGGTGATGGTACCCGTCTTGTCCAAACAGAGCATGTCCACGCGTGCCAAGGTCTCAACAGAGTACATCTCCTGAACCAAGACCTTTTTCAAGCCCAACTTAATCACCGCAGTCAAAAGCGAAGTAATGGTCAAAAGGGCAATTCCCTTGGGCAACATCCCCAAAAGGGCTGTCGACGAGTTTACAACGGACGACTTGAGAGGCAAGCCTTTTAAAAGCAAGGCTTCTAGCAAGAGAGCCAGACCAAAGGGAATGATAATCTTCCCAGTAAAACCAGCTAGCTTGTCCAGCGATTTCATGATACGAGAGTTGATTGGTTTAACGGTCTTGGCTTCCAGCATGAGTTTGGCAGCATAGTTGTCTGCACCGACATGGTGAACTTGAGCTAAAACTGACCCACTAGCTAGGAAACTTCCTGACAAAAGCAAGGCATCCACTTCCTTTTGCACCAAATCACTTTCCCCCGTCAACATGGCTTCATTGACTTCCGCAAAGCCTTCCAAAACCAAGGCATCACTAGGAATCTGCTCTCCTGCAGACAAACGAATGACATCTCCTAACACCAATTCTTCAGGATTCAGAGCCACTTCTTGGCCATCACGAATAGTCTTGACCTTTTCCTTGGTCATGAGATTGAGCTTGTCCACCATGTGTTTAGCCCGCAGCTCGGTCACAATCCCAGAAAAAGCGTTAAAGCAGATAACAGCAAAGAAGACCAGATTACTCCAAGCCTGCACAAAAGCAAGGGCCAAAGCAATGGCAAAGTTTAAAGCGTTAAAAAGGGTAAAGACATTTCGTTTAACGATTTGCCAAGTGCTGGTACTGGCCGAAGCAGTAAAATCATTGACCAAGCCCTTAGCCCGTCTTTCCTTGACTTCTCTTTGGGTTAATCCCATAATCTTATTTTTATCCATAAATTCTATCATATCATTTTTTCTAAAAGAATTCTAATCTCATCCCAAATATGGACCTGGTCAAGGGAAAAGTTTGCCAGCCCTCCTTTGATAAGGTATAATAATAACAAGAAAATAATCGAAGGAGATCGCATGTTTTATACTTATTTACGTGGATTGGTTGTCTTGCTCCTATGGTCCATCAATGGCAATGCCCACTATCATAATACTGATAAAATTCCTAATCAAGATGAAAATTATATTCTGGTTGCACCTCACCGCACCTGGTGGGATCCTGTTTACATGGCCTTTGCAACCAAGCCAAAACAGTTCATCTTTATGGCAAAAAAAGAACTCTTTACCAACCGTATCTTTGGTTGGTGGATTCGTATGTGTGGCGCCTTTCCTATCGACCGTGAAAATCCTAGCGCCTCAGCCATCAAATATCCTATCAATGTTCTTAAAAAAAGTGATCGCTCTCTCATCATGTTTCCAAGTGGGAGCCGTCACTCAAACGATGTCAAGGGTGGCGTAGCCTTGATTGCCAAAATGGCCAAGGTCCGTATCATGCCGGTTACCTACACAGGTCCCATGACCTTGAAAGGCTTGGTAAGCCGCGAGCGTGTCGATATGAATTTTGGAAATCCAATCGATATCTCAGATATCAAGAAAATGAATGATGAAGGCATTGAAACAGTCGCCAATCGCATCCAAGCAGAATTCCAACGTTTGGACCAAGAAACGAAACAATGGCACAATGATAAAAAACCAAACCCACTCTGGTGGTTTATCCGCATTCCTGCCCTCATCCTTGCCATTATCCTCGCTATCCTAACCATCATCTTTAGCTTTATCGCAAGCTTCGTCTGGAATCCAGATAAAAAGAGAGAGGCTCTTGGTTAAAAAATACAACAATCCCTTGGCAAAAGCCAAGGGATAAATCTTTTATTCGATTTTCCATTTTTGGGCCAACCAGCTGGAAAAAACTAGAAATCGCTCAGCTACTTGTTCATGGTGTCCATAAGGATCAAAAACAAACTGGCCGTTCGGATAGCATTTCTGAAGACTGGTATGGATCTGCTCAGCATAGGCTGGTGCTTGAGCCAAGCGATTAGTATGGTGCGCTCCTTCTGTTTGACCATTCTGTAAATACAGCAAACAGTCCAAATTTTCCACATTTTCTTCCTTGCAGTAAGTCACAAAATCAGGATACCAAAAGGAACCGCAGATGGAGAAGACACAGGAAACCTTGTCAAAGCTGAAAAGACTGTAAACTGCCGCCAAGCCACCTAGTGAATAACCTCCGTAGGCAAGGCGTGCTTCATCCAGGCGATAAAGCGACTGCAACTTGTCTAAAAGGCCTCCAAATAAATGATCATGATAGACCTTGGCCTGACCTCCAAAATCTGGAACTCCATCTCTCAGAGCAGCTGCCTTCCAGGGAGTGTAGTCGTCTAAGCGATTTTTAGATGTCAAGCCCACTAAAATCACAGATTCGGAAAGGGAGGATAGGAAATCCAAGTTTCCATCATTCAATAAAATAGCCGGATAGGTTTGATTGGGGTCGTAGTTAGAAGGAAGGCTGATTTTGACTTGAATTCCTTCCCAATCAAACTCATTATTTATTGATAAAGTCATTTATTTTCTCAAGGGAATCAATCACTGCTGGACCATAGTCCATCAATTCATCGTAAGAGATGGTCATGATTTTTTGATTCTTAATAGCAGGAACACCTTCCAAAACAGCATTTGCCTTCATCAACTCTACTGCGTTAGCATCCAATTTTTTATTACGATCGCTGGTTACATAGATAATTAACTCAGGATCCATTGACACGAGATTTTCCAAGGTCAAGCCTGATGTTCCCGTAGCAACGTTTGTATAACCAAGTTGATTGAGCAGGCTCTCTTGCAAAGCAGACTTGTAGGCACCAAAGGTTTCATCATTATAAGCAACCATAATCAAAGCCTTTTTCTTTTCACCTTGGCTTGCTGGATTTGCTTTCTTAACAGCGTCAATTTTAGTTTGTAATTGGGCTGCGTATTCATTAGCCTTGTCCTGAACATTAAAAATCATTCCAAGATTTTTGACATCTTCTACGATATTCCCCAAATCTTGCTGAATTGTGGAGAGAGAAGCTTTTTGCGTATAAATTGGGATTTTGTTTTCATTCCAAGCGCTAACTGTCCCCAAGGATTTTTCAGAAAACATCATGTTTCGACCCATCACAGCGTCTGGCTCATAAGAAAGGACTGTCTCTTGTGAGACTGTTTTTTTATCCCCAATTTGAGGAATAGTCGCAATCGCGTCCTTGTATTTGTCCGTCACAGCATTGTCTGGATTGAGCATGCCAACAATTTTATCCTTCAAGCCTAACTCCAATAAGATTTCAGTGGTTGAAAGATTGTTTGTAATAACTTTTTCAGGTGTCTTGTCAAAAACTTGTTCGACTTCATTTCCTTTAGCATCATAAGTTTTGATATTTAGCGGATAAGTCGTCTCTGCGTTAGCCTTTTGACTTGTTTCTGTACTAGACTGTGTGGTAGCTTTTTCTGTAGTAGTGTTACCACAAGCTGCCAAAGTTAAGGTAGCTACTGTTACGAGTAAAATGCTTAGTGTTTTTTTCATCTTGTTTTCCTTTTCATTCTTATAAATAGTGAATCATGGCTTGCTGATCCTCGGTCCAAGTCACCTGACTTTGAACTCCGTATACAGTTTGCAATGACTCAGGGGTGATGGTCTCCTTTGGAGTCCCTTGGTAAAGGATTTTCCCCTCTTTCATCAGATAGAGATAATCCGAATAGCGACAAGCAAGTTGAATATCATGCAGGACAGCTAGAACATTGACCTTGAGATTCTTCACAATGGCCAACAAGTCTAGCTGATACTTGATATCCAAGTGATTGGTTGGCTCGTCCAGGAGCAAGAGAGTCGGTTCTTGCACCAAGGCGCGGGCTAGTAAGACTCGCTGTTTCTCTCCCCCTGACAGAGACGAATAGAGACGAGTTTTCTTCTCAAGCATATCCACCTTGACGAGGGCATCTTGAACGAGCGCATAATCCCTTTCCCTTTCCTTCTGTAAAAAAGAGAGGTGGGGAGTTCTTCCCAGCAAGACGATTTCTTCAACAGTACAATCAAACTGCAGCTGGTTAAACTGGGTCACAACTGCCATTTGCTTGGCTGTTTCTTTGAGTGACCAATGCTCCAGCGGCTTTCCATCTAGGCTTATCAAGCCTTTGTCCGCCTTTTCCTGACGATAGAGGAGTTTAAGTAGACTGGTTTTCCCGCTTCCATTTGGTCCTAGTATCGTGTGAAATTGATGCCCTTCAACCTTAAGAGAAACTCCCTTGAGGATTTTTTTCTCTCCTAGTCCAAAATGGATATCCTGACAAATCAAGTCCATATCAGACCCTCACCTCCCTTCGCCTACCTCCAACAATGTAGATAAAGAAGGGAGCACCTACTAAGGCTGTGAAAATACCAATAGGAAGCTCTGCGTTTGGAATGATGATTCGAGAGAGTACATCTGCCCAGATGACAAAGAGGGCACCTAACAAGGTTGCAACAGGAAAAAGCCTCTTGTAATTCGTTCCTACTAACCCTCGAGCTAAATGTGGAGTAATCAGACCGACAAATCCAATAATCCCACAGGTTGCCACTAAGACTGCTGTCAGCACAGCCACCATGGTCACATAAAGATACCAATAAAAGCGTAAGGGAATTCCCAAAGTTAAAGCAGCCTCATCTCCCATCATCATCGCATTGAAAACACGATACTGGGTAGAGAAAAATAGAAAGGCCATTCCTACTACTATAGTTGGCAGGACCAAGTCTGCCCAGGAAGTCCCCGCGAGCGAGCCCATGGTCCAAAACTTAATGGTCATCACACTATCCGCATTAGCTCCAACTGAGATAATAAAGTTTGAAAAAGCCAGAAAGAGAGCGTTGACCACCGTTCCTGATAAAATCAGACTGGAAGTCGTCATCCTTCCCTGCATAGAGGCAATGATGAGGACAGCAATTGTTGCCAAAATAGCTCCAAGAAAAGCTCCAAGGCTAATCACCAATTTTAAACCAAGAATGATGCTCAAGGTTGCTCCTAGAGTTGCACCCGCAGATATTCCTAAGACATAAGGCTCTGCGATGGGATTGTTCACTGTAGACTGCATCACACTACCACACATAGAAAGGCCTGCTCCTACTATCAGACCTAACAATACTCGAGGGAATCTCATGTTCCATACAATGGCAAGATTAGACTTGGAAACCTCTCCTATCTCAAGAGGAAATCCTAACCTGCTCAAAATAATCCGATAGGTATCTCCTAGATCAATCGCAACAGATCCCATTGAAACTGCTAGAAAGAGAGAAATCCCTAAAATACCTAGCAAAATACCTAAAAGTAACACAAATTGCTGGTCTTGTCGGCTTCCAGAAAATTTGGAAAGCATGAAAACCTCCTTTGATAGAATCTTAAAAATTTAGAAAATTCTCATTAAAAGTATACCATATTTTCAACTGTGTAACAAGCTATGGAAAAAATACAATTAAAATCAGAAAAATTATGGTTGGTTTTTCCATACAGTGCTAGGAAGCATAAGCAAAGATAGTACTTGAGTATATCGAGGTAAGGTGACAACATAAAAAGCCCTCTGAAAATAGAGAGCCACCTGTTTATATAATTAGTGAGAATCTTTATGTCACCAATTCTCCCACTGGGTTTTAATCTTGACATCGCCATAATTGCTTGGCGAGTACTTACTGTCATAAATCGAGCACCAATCTTTTAAAACTTTTTGGTTGACGATTTCGTCGTAGTAAGAATCCAAATCCTTTGCAGTGATACCGTACTTCTCTAGGTAAGTTTTCACTTGGGCCTCGTCTTCGATATAGCTATCCTCATTTCCTGATAATACTATCTGAATTGACTTTGTGATCATTTTAGTTTTTTGGCTATACTTACTAATCATCCATAACTTCACATCCCCAGATATTTTCTTCTCAAATGAAACAAACAGCTCGTTAGAATAATTTTTGAAATTAAAATCAATAGATATATTATTAAAGTTTTGAGGGTTGCTTTTACTAATATACAATCCAAATGGATTTTGAGAGATATTAGGATCATCACTTGGCCAATCCGGTCTGATTTTAAACCCATCTATATGCCTTAAAACATTATTTGACCGATAGGTTTTCTCAGTTTCTTGGTATATCTCATCAAAAATGTTTTTAGGTTGTTTAGGAAAAAAGTAAAAACAAACTGATACAAGTAATACAATTATTGTTAAAACACCTAGTATTTTCTTCATGCTATCACCAATTCTCCCACTGAGTTTCAATCTTGACCTCACCATAGTTGCTTGGCGAGTACTTGCTGTCATAAATGGTGCACCAGTCTTTCAAGACTTTCTGGTTGACGATTTCGTCAAAGTCTTTCTCTAATTCTTCTTTGGAAATATTATTTTTTCTTAAATATTCTCTTACTTTTTCTTCATCATCAATAAATTGACCTGGTTTCCTTGGCTCTTCAAAAATCGCAAGCTCTTTTTTTAGCACTTTCTTTTGCATATTATAGTGTGCAGAATACCATAGGGTAATATTCGAATTAGTCTTTCTTTCAAAAAGAATCAACACCCCCTTTATACCTTTTCCAAAATTAAGGTTAATGGTTATATCACTATAGCCTTTGGGAAGAGTTTCATACTTTCCAAAAGGAGTATAGGATATATTTGGATCATCACTTGGCCAACCTGGACTGATTTTAAACCCATCTATATGCCTTAAAATATTATTTGTACGATATGTCTTCTCTGTCTCCTGGTAGATTTCATCAAAAATATTTTTAGGTTGTTTAGGAAAAAAGTAAAAACAGGATGATATGATTATCACGAATAAGGTTACTAAACCGAGGATTTTCTTCATGTTATCACCAATTCTCCCACTGAGTTTCAATCTTGACCTCACCATAGTTGCTTGGCGAGTACTTGCTGTCATAAATAGAACACCAATCTTTCAAGACTTTCTGGTTGACAATTTCGTCGTAGTAAGAATCCAAATCCTTGGCAGTGATACCGTACTGCTCTATGTAGGATTTTACCTGAGCTTCGTCTTCAATATAAGTTTCCGTATCTGCTTTCTTCAAACCTATTTTGACAAATTTTTTCAAAACACGATCCTTACGAATATATTTATTCCATAAGCGAACTCTAACGTTTGGCCCGATTCGCTTTTCAAATGAGATTGAACTTAACTGTGTTTTTGTAGCAAAATTAAAACTAATTTCTACTTCAAAATACTCTTCTGGGGTATGGTCTTTATTATAAGTTCCAAACGGATAATATTTAGAATACTCTCCATCACTTGGCCAACCTGGACTAATTTCAAAGCCATCTATATGCCTTAAAATATTATTTGTTCGATAGGTTTTCTCAGTTTCTTGGTAAATCTCATCAAAAATGTTTTTAGGTTGATGGATAAAAAAGTAGAAACAGGATAATACAATTAGTAAGATTAACGCTACTAAACCGAGGATTTTCTTCATCTTATCACCAATTCTCCCACTGGGTTTCGACTTTCACATCACCATAATTGCTTGGTGAGTACTTGCTGTCATAAATGGTACACCAATCTTTCAAGACTTTCTGGTTGATGATTTCGTCGTAGTCCTTCTCTAATTCTTCTTTGGTTATGTTATATTTTTTTAAATAGTTTCTTACTTTTTCTTCATCATCAAGATATTGACCTGGTTGCCTTGGCTCTTCAAAAATCGCAAGCCCTTTTTTGAGAATTTTCTTTTTTATATTATAGTGTGCTGAATACCATAGGGTAATATCCGAATTAATCCTTTTTTCAAAACGTATCGTCAATCCTTTAATACCTTCTCCAAAATTAAAGCTAATACTTATGTCTTTATAACCTTCAGGATGAGTTTGATATTTCCCTGAAGGGGTGTATGCAAAATATTCTCCATCATTAGGCCAACCTGGACTAATTTCAAAACCTTCTATATGCCTTAAAACATTATTCACTCGATATGTTTTTTCTGTCTCCTGGTAGATTTCATCAAAAATGTTTTTAGGTTGTTTAGGAAAAAAGTAAAAACAAACTGATACAAGTAATACAATTATTGTTAAAACACCTAGTATTTTCTTCATGCTATCACCAATTCTCCCACTGGGTTTCGACTTTCACCTCACCATAGTTGCTTGGCGAGTACTTACTGTCATAAATCGAGCACCAATCTTTCAAGACTTTCTGGTTAACGATTTCGTCGTAGTAGGAATCCAAATCCTTGGCAGTGATACCGTACTGCTCTATGTAAGATTTTACTTGGGATTCATTGTCAATATAATTTTCGGAATTCCCCTTTATTACAATTACTTCTACTTCTTTTTTCAAACTTTTTTCAAGATAGCTATATACTGTTCTTATCCGTATTCTAACACCTGAATCAATATATTTGTCAAAACGAATAAAACTTGTTTGTTCCAAATTTTGAAAATTAAATCCTAGTACAACTTTACAATAATTATTAAAAATGTTGTCTTTATAGGTTACATGTGGACTATATTTTAAACTTTCATTATCACTTGGCCAAACTGGACGAACAATAATATCTTCATTTTTTCCAAAAATATTATCTACCTGATAACTCTTCTCCGTTTCTTGGTAGATTTCATCAAAAATATTTTTAGGTTGACGCACAAAGAAGAAAAGACAAACTGATACAAGTAATATCACTATTGTTAAAACGCCTAGTATTTTCTTCATAGACTTCCTCCTACTCCGCCACAGCTTCTAAACGATTTAAAAATTTGGACACACCTTGATAATTACTTTCAATATACGCTTTAATGGCATCTTCCCCTTTTTGCATAATCTCTAATGGAAGGATACTGGCATAGATAGTGCTTCTTACCTGCTTCCAATCTTTATTTTTTAAGAATTCTCTTTCTCTCTGAGTCGAATCCTTTTGAAGATCAGCATAGTAAGAAGATATAGCTTGGTCATAGGATTGCCCTTTTTGCATGCGACCAATAAGATTGACCGAATCGAGGTCTGCCTTATAGTCGTCCTCGCCAATACTTGGTTTCTTATCCGTAGCATTTTTAGTTGTGTCTCCTTCCCAGCCTGAAAGGTCCTTGACATGCTCTCTACCACCATAGATATCGGCTAACTGAACTTGATTAGGATTAAGGTGAGTCGCCATAGTGATGGACTGGTGGGTAAAGTCTGCGTGACCCACTCCATTGTTAGAATAAGCCTTCAGTTTCTCGTCCCAAAACTTATCAAAATTCTCAGAATTTTCATAAGCTCTTTGATAAGCTTCTTTTGAGTCTTGATATACTAAAGGATGATCTTTCTTCAGATCACCAGATGCACTGTATTCCCCACTAGCTAATTCGTGTTGCAGTCTAAGATTATAATACAGTTCTTTGGCCTTTTCTTTTTTCAACCCCAGTTCTTGATAAATTTCAACTATTGGTTTCAATGTTCTCAATTTTTGGCCTGTCTGCGGATCGCTCACAAATTCTTTATAAAAATAATGCCCCAATCCACCTGCTGTTTCATTCCACTTAAAGCCATCATAGTAAGCCGCACCGACGACTCGCAAAAAGATATAGTCACGGAACTCTTGACTTGAGGTTGGGAACTTCTTATCTATCCCTTGCTTGATTGTCAAGAGCTGTTGGGCTGTCTCTGCGTCAAAGCCGTATTCTGCTATCATGGTCTGGACAAAGGCCTTCTCTTGACGACTGAGCTTCATATCCTTTGTGTCAGAATAGGCAGATAGGTAGTTGGCCCAAGTCAGGTCAGATGGAATTTTAAAGCTCCCTGTCTTTGCATCCCAACTATTTTCAATCTGGGCCAGTCCGCGACTCAACTGCACATCGATACTGTCTAGTTCATCGAACAGTCCTCCTGAATAGCTATCATAGGCACGCAGGTCTCTCAAAATCGTTTCATAGACGCGTTTATTGGCATGGTGTCCTCGCATGAGTTCCACATTACTGCGTCTCAATCTTCCCTTTTCTTCACTATCCATGGTCAAGCTAGAAAGGGATTGGTTGACTTCATCTAGATAAGCAATCATTTGCTCTTCCTGGCGGATCTTATCAAGTAGATCATCCTCGCGCCAACTCTTGCTGTCGACCATACTTTGGTAGTCTTCTGGTAATTTCTTGATAGCTTGAGAGAAGGTTTCTGCATAGAGCTGTCCCCCTTTGCTCAAGGGCAATAAGACACTTGCAAAAAAACTTCTAGCCGAATTATAAGCATCGCCCTTTAGACTCTCTGTATCTTCTGAAAACTTTTTGATGGCTGATTGCAAGTCTTGATAAGCCTCAACCTGAGATTGGCACATGGTCGCTACACTCGAACTTTGTAGTTGTGATTGTTCTAAGTACATATCAATGCCCATGTCGTTTTTCCTCCTCTCTTTCTAGTTCTTTGCGTCTTTCATAGTAGACCTCATCCAAGTCTCCCTCTAACCGGAACTTTTCTTTTTTCAAATCATCCATGCGGTAGCTGAGCTTCTCAAGAATTTGGTTTTTAAGTTGGTTTCTTTGTAGGAGTGTTTCTTCCAACTGTCCTGCATATCGGCTCTGATAGGCCGCCTCCCACAAATCATTTTGATAACGGTGACTAGCTCTATCATACCCTTCAAAGGTTTCTATCAGTTCTTTGGTGCGATATTTCTCTTTTCCATTGTCTTCTAGTTGGTACAAGAGGTCTCGCTCTCTTTTCTTCAACTCATCTAACTTGCTCATGCATGACTCCTAAAACCATTGGCACCCGCTTCATCTAGCGCCTCAAAATCACTCGCTATAGAGTGCAGTCGTTCGGAAGTCAGGGTAACGGCTGCCGAAATCTGACTAGCTAGATTTTGAGACTTTGTCAGACATTGATGGGCCTTGTTATTCCCTTGAAGGGTCGTTCGATCATCTTGACTAGCCACAGCAATTGCTGTTAACGATTGACAAGCATTTTTCAGCTGACTCGCATATGTTTGCGCAATATTTAGATCACTTTTTACTGTTGACATGACTGTTCTATCCTTTTTCTTAATCCCTTGTGATAGGTTTACTTTATTTAGCTATATAGACCTATTATACCATGTTTTGAATGCAAGCCCTAATTTATTCTATATTTAGATAATAAAATAGTTTTATATCTAAAAAGCTACCTAATTAGACTAGCTTCATTATCAAGCTATGCTCAATTGAACACGGCCTAAGCACTTGGCAAAAAAGATAAAATCTCCTAGAAACTGAAGTTTCTTCGTCACTTTTCCTATTTTTGCTTTGTGCTTTTGACGGCCTTTGTATCTTGTTAATTGAACTCGGCCAAGCACTTGGCAAAAAAGATAAAATCTACACGAAGGGAGAAAATCTGGTTTATTTTACCTTATAGTGCTAGGAACCGTAACCGAAGATAATACTCGAGTATATCGCGAGGTAAAGTGACAACATAAAAAGCCCTCTAAAATTAGAGAGCTGATTTGAGCTCGGGCTAAAATCCTAGTGAAACAAAAAATCTACACGGTCAGAAAAGTCTCTATCGTGCCATTTTCATACATGATGTATAGTCCAAGTAGAATGAATACTAAGGGCACAATGATTCGCTCGTATTTTTCAATTGTCTCGAATATTAACGGAATAGAGGATAACACCCGACTAATCTCGCATAAGATAATTATGCCGATTACAAACACAAGCAAAGCCACGAGGGTCTGTGACCAATCTAACGAAGCAAAATAAGGTATATAGATACCTAAATTATCTCCGCCAGACGCAATTGTTAGCAATGTAACTGTCCAAAACAGTTGATTTGCCTTGCTTTGTTCTAATCTTTCAATAATTTCTTCCTCTTCTTCCTCTTCTTCCTCACCTTCTCCAACAATTGCAAAGCGAATCCCTAAATAAATAGGGATTAAACCAAGCAATCCAACCATCCATTCTTCAGGCACGAAATTAACGATATAAGCAGCAACTAAACTCGCCCCTACAAGTAAGCCTGTGCCTAGATATTGTCCCGCATAAATATGCCATTTTTGTTTATTCTGTGATAGCTGTGCAAATAAAATAAATAAAATAATTAAATAATCGATACTGGTAGAAATATAAACACCAATAGCAGATATGATTGTCTGTACCATAAAAAAACTCCTGTATTAGTCAGTAATAAATCAGCAGATTTTAGGAGAGCACAGACACATTAATTTAGCTATCGCTAGTGGGTAATGTCGAACATAGGAAAGCATTTTACTCCTCCTCAAAACGTAGTTACAAAGTAATTTCTAACTGGAATTCGGTGACTACTTCCATGTAAAGTATAAACATACTATACTTTACTTCGTAAAGTGTGGGCTCTCCGAGGGGGCTTGCAGACAGCTACGCACCCTTATGGTGTCATTAGCTGATACCATTTGAGGTTTTTGTAGTCTCTAAAATTGTGACCGATAAAACCGCTTACTATAGCTTTGAGAAGCTGACTAGGTTTTTGTAGTCTCTAAAATTGTGACCGATAAAACAGATGCTTTTATTCAATTTAGAAAACACAGGTTTTTGTAGTCTCTAAAATTGTGACCGATAAAACCAAAAAGAAAGTAAAAAACTGGAAGAAGAGAGTTTTTGTAGTCTCTAAAATTGTGACCGATAAAACTGCTCCATTTACCCCTAGCATGACTCCGAGGTTTTTGTAGTCTCTAAAATTGTGACCGATAAAACTGCTTTGCAATTTCGCCAAAAGCAGACGCTGTTTTTGTAGTCTCTAAAATTATGACCGATAAAACAAAAAGGCGACAAAGTTCGCGTAATCGCTGGTTTTTGTGGTCTCCAAAATTATGACTGATAAAACTCAAAGGTATAATAAGTCACATTGGCAGGAGTTTTTGTGGTCTCCAAAATTATGACCGATAAAACATCGTACAATGCTGGGAGCTTTAGCTTCAAGTTTTTGTAGTCTCCAAAATTGTGACCGATAAAACCTCAATAAAAAAGCCCCCTGAGATCAGAGAGCTGATTTGAGCTCGGGCTAAAATCCATACAAAAAAGCTACCTAATTAGACTAGCTTCATTATCAAGACATGCTCAATTGAACACGGCCTAAGCACTTGGCAAAAAAGATAAAATCTCCAAGAAACTGAAGTTTCTTCGTCAATTTTCCTATTTTTGCTTTGTGCTTTTGACGGCCTTTGTATCTTGTTAATTGAACACGGCCTAAGCACTTGGCAAAAACAAAAAGCCCCCTGAAATCAGAGAGCTAATTTGAGCTCGGACTAAAATCCTAATGAAAAAGATGAAACTCCTTGTGTTCATCGAAAACTGTGTCGTTTCCCTATTTTCATACGGATTTTTGGCACCCTTAGCATCATAATTCTTGCCGGATAAAACGTTTACAGACTAGGCGAAGATTGTACAAAATTTTTAGTGAAACAAAAAAATCTCCCCTAAGGGAGAAGATCTGGTTTATTTTACCTTACAGTGCTAGGAACCGTAACCGAAGATTATACTTGAGTATATCGAGGTAAGGTGACAACGCAATGTAAGTGGAAAATAAAGCAGATTAGCGACGAAGTCCAAGAGAGTTGATCAACTCACGGTAACGGTTAACGTCGTTTTTACGCAAGTATGCAAGCAAGTTACGACGGCGACCGATTTTTTTCATCAATCCACGGTAAGTAGCGTGGTCTTTTTTGTGTTGTTTGATGTGTTCGTTAAGGTGGTTGATTTCCCAAGTAAGGACAGCAACTTGAACCTCTACTGAACCTGTATCACCTTCGTGACGTGCATATTGTGCGATGATTTCATTTTTTTTCTCTTTTGAGATTGCCATGATGTTTCTCCTTTTTATTTGGCTTCATCCGAGTGACAGGTTGGCATGCCTGTAACCAAGAAGAAGTTATTTGTCTTTACGACAGTTCTTATTCTACCAAGAAGCAGAGACTTTGTCAACAGATTTACTTTTTAAAAAATTGACCTACTCTACTGATTTCAGGGCTTCAAGCATATCCACCTTTCTCAAGTGGTGATTGACAAAGAGACCCAGTAAGGCTAAGATCACAGTCACTGCGACGATTGGAAGAGCATAGACTTCCCAGCTGACTCGTGGATAAAAAAGTATGGTGGCAGGTGAGATCATTTGAATCAAAAATTGATGTAAATAGTAGCCGGCTACCAAACCGAGAACAATCCCCACAAAGGATAGCACCATGGTCTCGCGGTAGATATAGAGGGTCACTTCTTTATTGTGGAAACCGAGAACCTTGATAGTCGAAAGTTCACGGATACGTTCTGCCACATTGATATTAGTGAGATTGTAAAGAATGACAATGGCTAGCAAGACAGAAACAAGGACAAGGATTGCCATGGTTTTATTGAGAGAATTGGCTACAGATTCAAAAAGGTGGATAGCCGTTGCATTTTGGACCACCCCAGAAACAGCAGTTTTTTTCATAAAGACCGCAGCTTCTTTCTCCGTATTGGATGGTGTTGGCTCTTTTAATTTTACTAGGTAGGTATTATCTTTCGGACTGGTACCGTAGACTTGTTCGTATGTCGCTCGGTTGAGATAAACAAAGTGTCCAACATAGTTTTCAGAAATAGCCGATACCTTGATTTCTTTCCCATCAAGCTCCAGCTTGTCTCCAACCGTAATACCTTCTAGTTGAGCTAATTTTTGACTCACGACTGCTCCATCTGTGACCTGCACCTCTTGGCCATTTTCCTCTAATGCGATAAAGGGTTTGAAATTTTCTCGGCTTGTGACCATTATGGTGATAGTCTGAAGTCCTGCTTTTCCTTTGAAATCTTTTTCAATGGATTTAGAGTAAATTTTTTGGTAAGCATGGATAGACTCAGCTTGCAAGGCACTTTCTAGTTCTGCTTTTTCTTGCTCCGTTGCACTGCTCTTTTCCGCTACAATCATCTGGTATTGCTGGATTTGTTCAAATTGACGCTCGACAACTCCTCCCACAGAAGACTGAATGCCAAGACCTGCAAATAGGAGAGCAACCGAACCCGCAACTCCAAAAATGGTCATCAACATCCGTTGCTTATATCGGAAAATATTTCGCGCCGTAACCTTATGAGTGAAGCTCAGACGACTCCAAATAAAGCTCAGGCGTTCCAGCAAAATCTTTGATCCTTTAACGGGAGGTTTGGGCAGCAAAAGTTGGGCTGCTTCATCGTGCAATTCCCTCCGTGCCACTAGATAAGCTGGCAAGACACTGGATACCCAACTTAAGGCCAGGGCAAGAAGGCTATAAGACCAGTAGAAATACTCCTGACTTTTCCCAACGACCATTCCAGCTGTTATAAC
This sequence comes from Streptococcus mitis, assembly GCF_003942765.1. GTDB lineage: Bacteria > Bacillota > Bacilli > Lactobacillales > Streptococcaceae > Streptococcus > Streptococcus mitis_BE. Next base: position 31,678 of record NZ_RJNW01000007.1, on the reverse strand, counting down.
ATCCGAAATCACGCCTGCAAGGAGATAATGTCCTAGAAGCGTTCCTAAAACGGTTCCCACAGTTCCTGCAAGAAAACCATAGAGGACAAACTTGGCAACAATATCTTTATTCTGGTAACCTAGGGCCTTGAAAATACCAGCATTGGTACGCTCTTCATCCACAAAGCGAGTCATAGTTGTAAAGGTTACCATTGCAGCGACCATATAAAGCACCACGGGAAAGATATTCCCAACAGAACGAATACTTGCTGAAGCGTTACTGTACATGAGATAGCCTTGACCGCCTGGCATGGTTTGGCGGTTGTATACATGGTAAGTAGGCTCTGCCAGTTCATCAAGCTCTTTCTGGCGTTGTTCAAGCTTCTCTTTTTCCTTGGCTAGATTACTCTCTGTCTGAGCCATTTTTTCTTTTTCTGTAGCCAATTCTTCCTTAGCTTTTGTCAATTGCTCCTTGACTTGACTCTTTTGAGGCTCAGGCAAAGCGGTCACTTGTTCTTCTTGCGTTTTCAATCGACTTTCAGCCTGTTCTAACTGACTCTTGCCTTTTTGAAGGTTACCTTCAGCTGTTTGGAGCTGCTCTTTTCCATCTTCCAAGCTCTTTTGCCCATTTGCTTTGATACTTGCCAATCTTTTTTGACCATTATCGGCAAGCAAGTTTTGTAAGTCTTCCTGGTGTTGATCTCGTTTGCTTCTATAGTCTGATGAAAAAGCATCCAAATTTTTTAAATCATCATAGCGCACACGCGCAATACTATACACTTCTGTATCAAACTGACTGGCTACAATCACTCCATAGCCAGCCAAGCTTCCATTTCCACTACTAGCCCCTCCCAAGTCTTCTTGAGAAAGTATCTCACCCGACTGAACAAATCCAGTAATGGTGAAAGATTGGGATTTTATGACGGTCTTCCCTTCTTCTTTCTTGCTAAAGGTGATAGTCTGCCCAATCTGATAGCGGTCTTTCCAGAAATCTGCCAAGGAAATTTCCTCATCAGCTTCTGGCAGTCGCCCTTCTGTCACTTGAAAAGTTGAAATTCCCTCTGGCTTAGAATACAGTCGAACCGCTTCTTCACTATTTTCAACGGTTAGGTCTGCCATATAGCCAAACTCAACACTTGCTCCTTGAAGGGTCTTTAGTTCGTCTCGATCCTCTTTATCCAAGCCATAATCAGCTATCACTGCCAGATCCAAGGTATTTGCTTTACGAAGATAATCCTCAGCAGTACGTTCCATATTGGGGCTAGTCACTTTGAGACCTACTAGGGCTAAAGACCCCAGCATCATCAAGGTCAAGATGGATAAAAAGCGTCCCTTGGAAGCAGTCACCGACTGGAGCAAGTCTTTTCGGTATGTTTTTTTCATGCTAATACTCCAATGTATCGATAGCCTGTGGATTCTCATTGATTGTTACTCTCATAACAGTGGCATCACGCATATGAATCACGCGATCAGCAATGGGCGTCAAAGCTCCATTGTGAGTCACGACGATCACCGTCGCTCCCTTTTGACGAGACATGTCTTGGAGAATCTTCAAGACTTGCTTGCCCGTCTGATAATCCAAGGCGCCTGTCGGTTCGTCACAAAGGAGAATTTTAGGATTTTTGGCTACTGCGCGTGCAATGGAGACTCGCTGTTGCTCCCCTCCAGAAAGCTGGGCTGGAAAGTTATTGAGACGATGAGCCAGACCTACATCTGTCAAGACCTGTTCAGGATTCAAGGCATCTGTCACAATTTCTGATGCCAGTTCTACATTTTCCTTAGCAGTTAAATTAGAAACTAGATTGTAAAACTGAAAAACAAACCCTACATCATTGCGACGGTAATTGGTTCTCTGGTGGGAACTATAGTCTGCAATATTGGCACCATCAATCCAGATTTCCCCTTCATCATTGGTATCCATTCCCCCAAGAAGGTTAAGAACCGTTGACTTGCCTGCACCAGACGCACCTAGAATAATCACCAATTCACCCTTTTCAATCTCAAAATTCACATCGCGATTGGCCACAATCTCCGTGTCCCCAACCTGATAACGCTTGTAACAGTGTTTCATCTCAATATAAGCCATCATCAACCTCACTTTCTTTAACTACTTCTTAATATCATTATAACGCTTTTTCGAAGAGTTGGATACTAGAATAAAAAGAAAAACCTAGGTATTCCTAGGCTTTCTTTTTACAAACTATTTTCCAAGGTAGTATTCAGAAACTACGTTCAATTTTTCGTCAAATTCGAATACCAATGGTGGGAAGTTAGGGATTTCCACGTCCATGATTTCGTCATCTGACAAACCTTTGATGTGTTTTACAAGGGCACGGATTGAGTTACCGTGAGCTCCTACGAATACGTTTTTGCCATCTTTAAGAGCTGGAGCGATTTTATCTTCCCAGAATGGAAGGGCACGTTCCAAAGTCACTTTCAAGTTTTCAGCATCTGGGATAACTGAATCGTCAAGTGAAGCGTAACGACGGTCAGTGTGAGCTGAGTGCTCATCATCACGATCCATATATCAAATTTCATTTCAGATTCTAGATTAATTTACTGTCTAACCCCAGAAAGCATCTTCTACTGCTTGATCTGATGAAAAGAGCCAAACTTCCTTGATTTTTCCATCTTCTATGCGGAAAAGATCAATACCGTTCATGTTGAGTTCCTCACCATCTGGGCGAGTTCCGACAAAGGTTACACTGGCTGCTACAAGGTCAGTATTATCAGATACCCAGTTAGTCAATACTTTAAAGGTACCGTTTGTTTTTTCTGAAAATTGAGCTAAGTGGACTCCAAGAGCTTCTTTTCCAACCACTGTACCAGAAGTACTATTCTGACCTGGCTGGTGCCAGATGATATCATCTGCCATAGTCTCAAAAACAGCTGGAAAATTACCTGTTATAAGACCATTGTTATACGCGTTAAAAATTTCTAAATTTACTGACATGAGTTACTCCTCGTTTCTTTTATTTATGATATAATTTTATCATCTACTAACAAAAAAACAAGTAGGCACTTTATTATTATTTAGTATCAAATAAGATACTATTATTGACAAATAAGAGAATATTTTTTAAAAAAAATTTGGAGGAATAATGGTAACTAAAGTCAGTGAATTTGGAATTTGCCCTTTTGCCACAACACAGCGTGTACTAACAGGTAAGTGGGCTCTAGTCATCATCTATCAACTCAGTACGGGAACTAAGCGGTTTAATGAACTACAACGGCTGATTCCTGGCATTACCCAAACCATTCTAACACGACACCTCAGACAGCTCGAAAAGGATAAAATCGTGGAGCGTAAGGTCTATGCTGAAGTTCCTCCACGGGTCGAATACAGTCTAACTGAAATGGGGAGAAAATTTCAAGATGTCCTAGATGCCATTGAAAGCTGGGGACTGGAGTATATCGAAATTCTAAACTGATTATCTCCTCTATTCGTCTCACCTTATAAAGTGAGACAAATAGAGAGACACTTCACAAAAAAAAGGCAGAATAAATCCTGCCTTTTATCATTTATAATTATTTTCCAAGGTAGTATTCAGAAACTACGTTCAATTTTTCGTCGAATTCGAATACCAATGGTGGGAAGTTAGGGATTTCCACGTCCATGATTTCGTCATCTGACAAACCTTTGATGTGTTTTACAAGGGCACGGATTGAGTTACCATGAGCTCCTACGAATACGTTTTTACCATCTTTAAGAGCTGGAGCGATTTTATCTTCCCAGAATGGAAGGGCACGTTCCAAAGTCACTTTCAAGTTTTCAGCATCTGGAATAACTGAATCGTCAAGTGAAGCGTAACGACGATCTGTGTGAGCTGAGTGCTCATCATCACGGTCCATGTTTGGAGGCAATACATCGTATGAACGACGCCAGATGTGAACTTGCTCATCACCAAATTGTTCAGCAGCTTCAGCTTTGTTTTTACCAGTCAAACCACCGTAGTGACGTTCGTTCAAACGCCATGATTTTTCAACTGGAACCCACAATTGGTCAGAAGCTTCAAGAGACAAGTTAGTTGTTTTGATCGCACGTTTCAATACTGAAGTGTAAGCTTGGTCAAATTCGATACCAGCTTCTTTGATCAATTTACCAGCGTCAATCGCTTGTTGTGTACCTTTTTCAGACAAATCAACATCAGCCCAACCAGTGAAAAGGTTAGCTTTGTTCCATTCAGACTCACCGTGGCGAGCAAAAACCAATTTTACCATTAGATGGATTCTCCTTTAAATTTTCCGAGGTTTTCCCTCGTTTATCTATTCTATTTTACACAATTTTTCACAAAAAAGCTAGTTAAAATCGACAAGTTCTGATAGTCAGGAAGTAAAGTCCTCTCATCCTGATTAGCAACTTCTATAATTCATTACTTTTTATTTGCAAAAATAGAGGTTCTAAAATCATTTGTTTGGTCTAGGTAGGCTTTAAAGACTGCTCTCTTAAGTTTATGAACTGCACTGTCAGTTTCTGGGTTATAGTCACTCCAACGCGTACCTTCTGCATCCTTGAGAACAGCTTGGTCCATCAGTTCTTGCAATTCTTTTACTCTTTGAATGGTTTTCGTGGCATTGCTCATCCATGATTGCGTCGGATCTTTAAAAGTAATTTTATTCAAATGATCAAACTGAGCAACGCGCTCTTGATACATAGCTTTTTTAAAGGCTGCCCAAGATGAATACTGACCACCAAATAGCTTTTCTAAGACAAGCTTATCTGTCACTAATCCTTGCTTTTTACCGTAGAGGTTGATTGTCTGACCATTTTGTTTAGCAATTTCTTCATATTGGTTGGAAATATATGGGACCATACCATCTTTAAATCCTTTAGCAGCTAAGAGTTCATAAGCTATCCTACGCCCCATAAGATCTCCAGGAGTTCCTTTCTCACTGCTCAATGCTGAAAAGATTGGTGCAAAGAGTTTAATCGTAAAATAGCCATTTCTCTCATATGTGCCAGCTTGATACTCACGAGCCGAAAGAATATTATTGTCAATCAAACTCTCAAAGCTCGTCAATTTTTTAGCTTCATCTTCAGTCAAATTTTTCACAACATTAGTAGCATAAACATCATTTCCATCAGCAGGATCTGTTAGATAGTGGTTCTCGATTTTTCTGAGAGCTTCCATTTTCTGGGAAACATTCAGTTTCTTAACGATAGATTGCCCTTCAAGATATTCCAACAGATAGATGAGATCAAACATATTATGAGCGTATTTCTGGAGATCGGATGCATCTTTGAATCGTTCCGTCGGATCTAAGACTTGTAGACGGGATCCTTCTAAGCTATCTGATTTTGAATGTTTCAAGATTGAGTTAATAGTAATGGTCGCATCATTTGGATGGTCTGGCGCTTGTAATAAGCCTTTAGCAAAGAACTCAGGACCAAGACCACTTCTTCGACCATAACCACCAAGATAGATATCCTGATCGGAATCATGGGTCATTTCATGGGTATACGTTATAGCGCCATCCTTATCCAACATACGGTAAGACATATAGTAGACACCATCTCCTGTTGCGTATGCACCGTGATGATTATGAACTACCTTGTTACCAACTGGTCCAAAGAAATGTTGCATTGCAGGATTTGAATTCTCAAAGTCTGCGATTGTTGAAGCCTTTCCTTCAGTATGATCATCACCAAACTTATAGGCATCATAAAGCAGGATCGTACGATAGAGTTTTTCACGTGACTGTTTATCCAAAATACGATACCAATAATCGTAGTGATCTCGCTGACGCTTGGCTGTTTCACGCGCATTATCTTCAACAAACTTATTGAGTTTATCTCCAGCCTTATAGTCACTGTTGCGGTAGCGATCGTAAGCGCCAAATCCTAGGCTAGACAAGGTTGAGATGACAAATACAGATCTTTCTGGCAAGGTAAGGAGAGGCAAGACCATATTGCGGTATTTCCAAGTACTACTAGTAATTCGGTCATAAACACCGATAGAATACTTAGTCCCTGCTTGCTCTTGCTTGGCTTTGACCTCTGCAATAGTGGATTTTTCTTCGACAATGAAAGCTTTGGTCTGTTTTTTAAACCAATCATTGTTGCTAGTGTTTGGTAAAAAGACTTTTCGGTAATTTTCTAGCGTGCTAAACAAATCTGTCGTTCCATGATGGCTGGCAAGACTGATACCATAAGTATCAACGTTATTCTTAGCAAGCAGATTATTAAATCCTGATTTCCCTAACTCAATCAAAGTATCTAACGGAGATGCATTTCCTTTTCCAAAGAAATCAAGGTGATACAAGACCAGGTCTTTAATATTAACCTGACCATAGCTAAAGTTATACCAACGCTCTAAGTAACTCATACCAAGAAGCAAGGCTTCCTTGTTGCGCTTGATTTTATCTACGATGTAACCTGTCATTACTTGATTGTTTTCCACTAGACCAGCATCCGCTGACAAGAGTTTTCTCAGACTTTCTTCTAGATGCTCCTTCGTTTTAGCAAACTGCTCTTCTAGATAGAGCTCGGTTTGCTTCACTTTAGGTGAAATACCAAGTGTGTTTCTAATAGCATCTGAATGATAATTTACCTTCTTCAATTCTGGTAAGACTTGCTGGATAATCGTTTCTTGATTATACAAGAATTGGTTTGGCGTATAGAGAAGCCCCGTATCTCCTAGACTATATTCTGCTAACTTAGCAAAATCAGTCTGGTACTTGAGCTGGAATGTTTCAGAGGAATGATCCTGGTAATGGAGCAAGAGTTTGTTTGCAGTCTGTTTGTTGGAAACAATATCTGTGATGACTTGGTCATCCTTCATCATGACTGCTGACAAGAGTTCTTTTTGATATAAAAGACTGTTCTCATTGACCAGGTTCCCGTATTTGACGACGGTTGCCTTGTTGTAGAAAGGTAGCAATTTTTCAATGTTTTTATAAGCCAAGGTGCGCTGAGCTTGATAATGCTTCACCTTAGAAAAATCACTTTCTTTACTACCACTTGTTGAAAGGGGCTCCACTGTTGGAGGAGCGAGAGGATTGATTTCTGCTTTTTTATTCGTCACTTCAGAAGCATCTAAAATTGTTCCTCTTTCTACAAATGATTCCTTGCTGAGGACTTCTTCCCTGACCAAGGTGACATTGTAGACTCTATTAGCTTTGTTGCTGAATGTATTAGCCACCTTCATTTCATTATAGTGGTAACCGGTAATAGCATTCCCGTTGGTTACATTGACATCACTTAGTACATTGGTCAATCTTCCTGCATGCTGTTCCTCATTCGTCTTTCGATCCCACAAATATCCAGCCACACCCGCAACTCTACCAAAGTGCTTGACATTGTTGATATCACCTTCAGCATAGCTATCCTGTATATGCGCATCTTGGTCTACTAGACCTGCTAGCCCACCAACAGTCTGATCTGAACTATTCGTGTTGGAGGAAATGGCTACTGTCGCTTTTGACTTAGTCAGTGAAGCTCTGCCTCCTGTTAAATGACCGACCAAACCACCAATATTGTATGCCGCAGTCGTTTCGTAAGTATTAACAATTCTTCCCTTAAAACTGCTCTCTGTGATGCTTGATTGGTCTGCCTTAGCAAGCAATCCACCGATACCACGTTCCCCAGCCAGAACACCATCGACATGAACTTGCTTAATCTTTGTGTTATCCGTAGCTTCATTGGCCAGTGAACCGATATCATCTTTACCTGAAATAGAGACATTTTTTAGGCTCAACTTTTCTACTCTAGCCCCTCTCAAGGTTGCAAACAGTGGCTTTTTCAAGTTGTAAATAGCATAATGCTTGCCATCCTTTTCACCAATCAACTGACCAGTAAAGATGCCCTTGATGTAAGAACTGTCATCAGGTCCCAACTCCACTTCGTTGGCATTCAAGCTAGCCGCTAAATGATAGGTTCCAGAGAGATTCTTGTTGATAGCTTTAACCAAGTTGCTAAAGGAAGTGAAGGTTGTTGCTTCTTCTGTAGCCTTTTTTGCGAGATAGAAGGTGAAATTATCGACATATTTATTTTCTAGCTCTTGCTGGAGTTTCTCAGCTTTGGCTATGATTTTATAAACGGATTGTCCATTTTTTATTTCTGCAGTTATTGAAGCGACAGGTAGATAGATATCTTTGAATGACGACGATTTTGCCTTAACAAAGTAAGTGTCTATATTACTTGGAACACTGTCTAAAGAAACATGTTGTTTGTAAGTACCATTGGTCTGACTATATAACTCCAGATCAGAAACATTTCTTAATTCAAGTGTTTTTTCTGGATCTTTTTCTTTTGGTTTTTCAGCCGGATTTTCTGGTTTTGCTTGCTCAATATTGCCAGTATATTCTGGAAGAGGGGCAATTTGTTCGGGTTCAACAATCGCTCCGGATTGGGTACCTGTATAAGATGGTTTCGATGGTACCTGTTCTGGTTCGACGATAGCTCCAGATTGAATGCCAGTATATTCTGGTTTTTCGACCGTCTCAGGGGCTACAACAGCTCCCGATTGCTCGCCTTTATATTCTGGCAAGGAAGGCTGAGTCTCCGGTTCGACGATGGCACCAGCTTGAGTTCCCTTGTACTCTGGTTGTGGAGCCACTTGCTCTGGTTCAACAACCGCTCCGGACTGGGTACCTGTATAGGATGGCTTATCAGCCGTTTCTGGTTCGACGATGGCTCCAGATTGAATTCCTGTATATTCTGGTTTTTCATTTGTCTCAGGGGCAACTATTGCACCAGATTGCTCACCTTTATATTCTGGTAAGGAAGCATGGATCTCTGGTTCGACGATAGCACCAGCTTGAGTTCCCTGATATTCAGGTAGCGGAGCTACTTTCTCGGGTTCGACTATTGCTCCAGACTGAGTGCCTGTATAGGATGGTTTATCAGTTTTCTCAGGGGCAACTATAGCATCAGATTGCTCACCTTTATATTCTGGCAGGGAAGGCTGAATCTCCGGTTCGACGATGGCACCAGCTTGAGTTCCCTTGTATTCTGGTTGTGGAGCTACTTTCTCTGGTTCAACAACCGCTCCGGACTGGGTACCTGTATAGGATGGTTTATCAGCCGTTTCTGGTTCTACAATGGCACCTGATTGAATCCCTTTGTACTCTGGCTGTGGGGCAACTTGCTCAGGTTCGACAATAGCACCGGACTGAGTGCCAGTATATTCTGGTTTTTCATTTGTCTCAGGGGCTACAACAGCTCCCGATTGCTCACCTTTATATTCTGGTAATGAGGCCTGAGTCTCAGGCTCTCCTTTTCTTGCAGACTGAGGTGCTTCACTCGGAGCAACTGCCTTCTTAGTCCCTTTCTCTACTATACGTGGCAAGGATTTCTCTACCTTGGTCGAGAGGATCTCACGAGTAATTTCTTGGTTTTCAACAGTGAAAATACGAACAACCTCAACCTTCTTCCCAACATGACCTTCTTGTTTGACACGAATGGTTCCCTCTGCTAGTTCGGGATTCTCTTGAACCACTTCAGCAAAGTCTAGCTTGGTTTCAATCTCTTGATCTTTGTATAAGAGCTCTGGTTTATTTAAACGACCAGCCAAGACTTCGTCATGAGGATCCACACTAGCAATACCAGACGGCTTTTGATTGGGTGAATCTTGAGAAGGGATTGACTTGTCAGCAGGGCTTGTTGGAGACGGATTTTTCCGCTCATCTCTTACATTTTGCCCACCTTCATTGGACTGGAAATGAGGGTGAACCGTATCGTCTAGTTTCTGATCTCTAGCAACAGTTTCTAACTGATTAATTTTCTTGTCTTGCTTAATATAGCCTAGATAGGTATAACCTGACAGGACTCTTGGCAGAGGCAGACTATCTCCTTGGGATAATTGATATTCTTGATTGTATTGTAGCAAAAGCTGATTTTCAATAGCCTGAACCGACGAGACCAAACCGCTCCCCACGCCTGTTATCAAAACAACCTTCAACAATGCTTTCTTATTGCCTTTCTTTCTCGAAACAGCAAAAATGAGGAGTCCAATCGAAGCGAGGGCTCCACCAGTAAGGGCGGTAACCAGATTATTGTGCTCACCGGTATGAGGCAACTGACCTAGTTGGGCTTTCTCATCCATACGGTAGACTAGATAATAGGTACTCTCACTATCTTCAGCAATATTAGGAAAATCCTTTACAATCAAGTCCTTCTCATGACTACTCAGTTCTGTATCCGTCACGTATTTGTAGTGAACAGATACATTTTCTTTAGCAAATACGGTCCCACTGCTAGCAATGGACACAAAAAATAAGCTCGAAATTGAAGCAGACACAAGACCAATCGCTAACTTTCGTAAGGAAAAACGATGCTGCTTCTCTCCAAAAAACTTTTTCATTCTATATCCTCTCTATTATTTTATCCCTTTCAAAATAGAAGAAGCATTTTGCTTCCTCACTATGATAAACTTACAAGAAACAAAAATACTTCTATATATATTTTGATATATTTAATCTACAACCATCATTATACTATAAAAAGAGTTCCTTGTCTCAAATAAATGCTTTAGATTTTACGAATGAAATAGCTTATTTATCCTGTAAGATTTTCCGTCAATTGGTAACAAAAAATAAGGCTGACCACCTTCATACTGTAATAAGTATTTCTAACAAAGATTCAATTCATTCCACCTCAGTTCGAAAGATATGATTCTTCAATTTCGAATTTTTTCAAAATTTCAAAGTATAGGAATTGCCAATAATTGTCATAATTTCTCCTATCTAGTCCACGAATGGGATTAATCCAACAGAACTACCTACGATAAACAATACAGACAGTGCAGGAGTCACACGCTCATCGCCCTTGAAATACACAATAGCCACAATTCTTAAAACTAAAATAGTAACTTTCATCAATCATGAAATCATTGAAAAATCGTCAACGCCCTTCAATTAGCCTATTCTAACTCCAAATCAGAAGCGACCAATAACCTCATCAAACTTATCGAACGAAATTCCTTTGGTTTTCGAAACTTTGAAAACTTCAAAAAACGATTTTTATCGCTCTGAACATCAAAAAAAGAAAGGACGAAATTTGTCCTTTCTCTATCTTAGCTTTTCTTTAATCCACTACTGCTGACAAAGAACCAATTTTAGAGTTTCTCCATTTACTCTAGTTGACAAAAACTCTATTTATAGTTCAACTTTAAATTTTTTGAGGCTTCCTAAAAATAATGAAGCACCAACAATAATGACGATTCCCCCTATCCATCCTAATAATGGAACCAATGCAAGTGCAGAGCCAACAATTAATAAGACTGAGGGTGCAATAGAAATTCTATTATCATCTTTATAGTATATTAGTGAGAGAATACCTAGAATTAAAATTCCAATTTTTACTAAACTAAAAACAATAAAAATAATTCCTAAGATAACACCAACAACTTCTTCATCATCAAATATAGAGGCAATCATAATTATAATAATTGGCAAAATGGCTAGAATAGTTCCTGTAACTAAACCAATGATACCATCTAATTGAGCAAGTGTTTTCTTTTTCATCAATATTTCCTTTTCATTAAAAATTAATATTATACATTAATTTTGTTTAATATTTTCTTTTATATCAAACTAAAATACACACACAGAAAACTTTTTTAATCTATAATTCGATTATTTCTCTTCAAATCCTTCTGCGACTGCTTCCGCAAAGTTTTCTTCTACGATGCTTGCACAGTGGTCACAAATGACTGCGTGGTAGCTTCGTTCTGCTGTCGTTGGGTCGATACGACGGCAACGGTCACATACATCACCTGCAGCGCGTTCTACTGTGAAGGCCACATCTTCGAAGCTAACAGCAGCTTCTGGAGCTGGTCCTTCTGCGATGGTCAATTCAGACACGATCAATAGTTGAGCCACATTGCTGTTTACTGCTTCAAGTAAAGTTTTCACAACTTCGTTTGGATAAACTGTCAAGTGGGCTTCAAGTGATTTACCGATTACTTTTGCATTACGCGCTTCTTCCAAGGCTTTTTGAGCTTGTCCACGGAAATCCATGAAGGCAGCCCATGTATCCAAGATTTCTTCTTGATTAGCAAAAGTTTGTGCTTCTGGCAATTCTGACAATTGAACGAAGTCTTCTGTTTCAAACTCAAGGTATGACCAGATTTCCTCTGCTGTATGAGGAAGAATTGGTGTCAAGAGTTTGGTGATTTTGACAAGAATGTCATAGAAGACAGTCTGCATTTGACGGCGTTCGAGTGATTTAGCACCTTCAATGTAGACAACATCTTTAGCGAAGTCAAGGTAGAAGGCTGACAAGTCAACGTTGATAAAGTTCACTAAGGCCTTGTAGATTGTCAAGAATTCAAAGTTGGCATAGGCATCACGAATGGTCTTAACAAGCTGGTTAAAGCGAATAGTCATGTACTTATCAACTGAACGTAGTTCTTCATAAGCTACTGAATCTTGAGCTGGGTTAAAGTCAGATGTATTGGCAATCAAGAAACGAAGAGTGTTACGGATCTTACGGTAAGTTTCAGAGACTTGGCTCAAGATATCCATAGAGATACGCACGTCGTTGCTTGAGTCTACACTTGTTACCCAAAGACGCAAGATTTCTGCACCAAATTGTTTTTCAACATCACTTGGGGCAATGGTATTTCCAAGAGATTTAGACATCTTCTCACCTTTACCATCAAGGGCAAAACCTTGTGATAGAATTTGTTTGTAAGGTGCTACGCCATGATTGGCAACAGATGTGATAAGTGAAGAATTGAACCAACCACGGTATTGGTCAGAACCTTCTAGGTAAAGGTCTGCTGGGTAAGTCAACTCAGGACGGTTTACCACAACCCCATTCCATGATGAACCTGAGTCAAACCAAACGTCCATGATATCTGTTTCTTTTTTGAACTCACCATTTGGTGAACCTGGATGAGTAAATCCTTCTGGCAAGAGGTCCTTAGCATCACGTTCCCACCAAATGCTTGAACCATGTTCCTCAAAGAGTTGAGCCACGTGTTCAATAGTTTCAGCAGTCATAATCGCTGTACCGTCTTCAGAGTAGAAGATAGGAAGTGGAACACCCCAAGCACGTTGACGAGAGATAACCCAGTCGCCACGGTCGCGGATCATATTGTAAAGACGGACTTTACCCCATTCTGAGTGGAATTTAACCTTTTCAATTTCATCCAAGATTTCTTGACGGAATTTAGAAACTGAGGCAAACCATTGTGGTACTGCACGCCAGATGATTGGTTTCTTAGTACGCCAGTCAAATGGGTATGAGTGAGAGATTTCTTCTTGGGCAAGAAGGAGGTTACCAAGTTTCTCGATAACAGTTGGAACTACCTTTTCATAGAATTGACCTTCAAACTCAGGACCAGCATTCTTCATCATGATACCACGTTCGTCAACAGTCACTGCGACTTCAAGATCATTAGCAATACCAACATTGTAGTCGTCCTCACCAAAACCAGGGGCTGTATGGACAATACCAGTACCAGAGTCAGTTGTAACGTGGTCACCAAGGATAACCAATTCATCTACAGCTATATCCCATGGATGTTCTGTTACGATGTGGTTCAATTCTTGACCACGGTAAGTTGCCAAAACTTGAACATCAACCCAGCCAAATTTCTCAGACAAGCTAGTCAACAATTCTGCAGCCACCACAAACTTACGAGCTTCACCAGCAGGTTGAACCAAAACGTAATCAATATCTGCACCAACAGTCAAACCACGAGAAGCTGTGATGGTAAATGGAGTTGTTGTCCAGACTACGATATAAGTATCTGTATCTAGAACACCTTTGCCATCTTTTACCTTGTTGGCATAGTAAAGAGAAGTTGAAACCAAGTCATGGTATTCAATCTCCGCTTCAGCAAGGGCTGACTCGGATGACCAAGACCAATAAACTGGCTTGGCACCACGATAGATGTAACCTTTGTTTGCCATTTCCCCAAATACACGGATTTGGGCTGCCTCATAGTCAGGAGTCAAAGTCACATATGGATTATCCCAGTCACCAGAAACACCCAAACGTTTAAAGTCTTCACGTTGTTTATCTACTTGAGAAAGAGCGTATTCACGGCAAAGTTTCAAGTACTCAACCAAGTCCATTTCTTTACGTTTGACACCTTGTTTTGCCAAAACTTGCTCGATTGGCAGACCATGAGTATCCCAACCCGGGATAAATGGTGCGTAAAAACCTGACATTGATTTTGAACGAACAATGATATCTTTTGAAATCTTGTTCATAGCGTGTCCAACGTGGATATTTCCGTTAGCGTATGGAGGGCCATCATGCAAGGTGAAATGAGGTTTTCCTTGGTTCAATTCTTGACGACGTTGGTAAAGTTTTTCATCTTCCCATTCCTTTTGCCAAACTGGCTCTTTGGTAGGAAGTCCTGCACGCATTGGGAAAGCTGTTTTCCCAAGGTTAAGGGTATCTTTGAGTTTCATGGTATCTCCTTTATAAATAATAACAAATTAAAAACCACGACTGCCAAAAAGGACGAAAATCGTGGTACCACCTTTATTCGAAAAAAGACTCAGCTTTTTTCCTCTTATCCCGTAACGTGGGGAACGTCAAATCTTACTTCATTCAGACTTGAGTTTTTGAGAGGATAATCTTATCATTAGGGATTACAGGACTCACACCATCTCCTGCTCGCTGAAAATATAAGGATAAGATATTGTTCTCACATATCACTATTCATTATAAGATTAGGACAGATTCTTTATTTGTATCTTCCTCATTCGATGAAGGGCCTTCGACTTCAACTGGCTCTAAATGTTCTTCTACATAATGATCTTGTTGAGCTTCAAATTCAGCTAATTCTCTATTACCAGCCTCAATTCGAGCTTGTAACTCAGCCATTTCTTCAGGTGTAAATTGACGAGTCATATCGATTGGTTCTTCTTCTGGTTGTGAATATACCGATTCACCAAGAACTTCACCAACAACTTCTTTAAATGCTTCATCACTTGTCTGAAGATAGGTAGCTGTTGGGCGCAGAATATCTTCCCAATCTGATGATTCAACAATTGCTAACTGACTCTCAATTGTAGATTTGAGACGTTGGTGGAAGACACGGCTTTTGTTCTTCAATTCTTCAGTCTCAACAGCAACTTTCTTAGCATTATCAGTAGCTTGACGCAAGATCTCATTAGCCTTATATTTTGCTTCTTCAAGCAAACGTTGGGCATCTTGCTCTGCCTGTTGGATAATATTATTAGAACGATCTTGAGCAGCTTGTTTCACACGCTCTGCCGTATCTTGAGCAATCAATACTGATTGACTCAAAGAATCTTTCATCTCATCAAAGTAAGACAAACGTTCTTCCAAGCTCTTGATATGCAACTCTTTATCATGATTGCTTCGAACTAAATCTTCATAATCACGAACAACGATTTCAAGAAATTCTTCAACTTCTTCTGGATCAAAACCTCTAAATCTTGTACCAAAGGTTTTATCTTTAATTTCTAATGATGTAATTGGCATATTATTCCTCACTTACTTAATAATAATTGGACCGTTAATTTCTTTTTATCTTTTTTTGTTTGCCCATTATCTCTAACAAGTTTCAATCGACCAAATTTCCTCACACTAATCAAATCACCAACTTGAACTGCATAATCTGATTTTTCAACTAAATGGTAATTAACTTGGACTGCCTGTTTTTCAATTAACTGACTTGCCTGATTTCTAGACAGCTTTAAGACACCTGCTAGAAAAACATCTAATCTAGAACTAGCAATACAAATATCTAATTCTTGATAATCTTCTACTGTAGCAATTTTCTCAGTAAAATCCCGTTCTTCTAGACGAACCGGTAAACGAGCAATTTTCGTAATGCCGTTTTGAAAAAGGAGCATAAACTGTCGATTAATGATAATTTGTGCCCTCTCTTCGTTGACTAAGATATCACCAAATAGCTTCCTATCAATTCCCAGCTTGTTTAAAACAGTCCCTAATATTTTTGCATGCGTTAAGCGTTCAAACTTATTAGGGTAGACAATTTCTTGCAAGGAAAGTTCAAAATCAGAGAATTCTGGCTCAAAATAATCAGGATACAGTAGAACTCGTACATATTCAGTTTCAAGAAACTGCCGACTGCTCATGTAGGAGATGCCGTTGGTTGATGCTAGCACCTTTAAAATCTTTTCTTGATGGGGATTTACAAAGGGTGTTAAAAAAGGAGAATAAGAATCTTCTACCTTTTTTATCCATTCTACTCCCTTATCAATAAAAGACGAATCATTCTTAGAAAAGTGTTGATAAATCATCTTGTTCATAGAAAGATCACTAAAAGTCGAATCAACTGTTCCCCTAGGAAGTGAACTAGTAATACCGCAATCCAGACAGACAAATCAAGACCTGCAATCTGGAGGGGTAAACGTTGCAAGGGAGCTACTATCGGTTTCACTAAACTAATAATCAAGCGTCCAAGACGTGATTCATAAGCATTGGGAAACCAAGACATCAGAGCAAACACGATTAAAATCAGTGAATAGATATCCACTGCATTTTGAACAAAACGAATGAGAAAGATCATTATCTTACTCTCGTACGTTTCATATCAAAGCCAAATTCACCATTTTGTGATTCATCTGGAATTTTGATATCTTCAACATTGACGACAACATCAACTGGTGTCAGCAGGTACATAGTAGATGCTACCTTTTTCATGTTACCAGCTAAAACGTGGCGCGCCCCATCCAGATAGTCCAAACAACGACGTGCTTGAACTTCTGTCATATATTGGAAATCAATCAAAATACTTTCGTTACCAGCTAATAAATCAACAATATCTGTGGCATCTTCGTATTTACGTGGATAACGAACATCAATTGTCACCTTATCAGTAGAACGTTGACTTTGCATAGCCAACTCTTGTTGACGGGCATGAAGACGAGTGATGTTTTTATCTTTAGATGGCGTGCTACCAGCTTGTTGAGGCAACTCTTGAACAGAAGGGACTGGAGTCACAATCGGCTCTTCAGCTTTAGGCTGATATGCAGTACTAACATCTTCTCCATCTTCTGTAAAATAATCTATAAATTTATCAAATCTATCTTTTAAAGACATATTTCTTTCCTATTTAAAAAATGCTGTACCAATTCTGACAAATGTTGAGCCAAATTCAATCGCTTCCTTGTAGTCACGACTCATACCCATACTCAAGTCCGTCATTGGCATATTGGGAATTTGTTTTTCTCTAATTTCTAGTTGCAAATCCTGCGTAGCTTTAAAAATTTCTTTCAACTCATCACTACTAGCTTCAAAAGGAGCCATGGTCATCAAGCCGACATATTCAATTTTATCTAAGGTGGCCAATTCTGGCAAGAGCTCTAATAGTTCTTCCCTTGAAAAACC
The DNA here is from genome assembly GCF_003942765.1 of Streptococcus mitis. Classification (GTDB taxonomy): domain Bacteria; phylum Bacillota; class Bacilli; order Lactobacillales; family Streptococcaceae; genus Streptococcus; species Streptococcus mitis_BE. The sequence continues at coordinate 14,412 of NZ_RJNW01000007.1, read as the reverse complement.
ATGTTTGCTCTCTTCCCTTGAGATATTTACTTGTAAGAAACACTTAACAACTCGGTCACTTCTTTTTTGAATTTCCTCTGCTAGCTTTAATGAATCCAAAGCGTGAAAATAATCAACATACTGAATGACGTCTTTGACCTTGCGTCTTTGCAAGGTTCCAATCAAATGCCAGGTAATATTTCTATCTTTTAAAGCTTCATATTTCTCAAGAAATTTATCCACACGATTTTCACCAATATGATGCACACCTAGCGGAAGCAAAGCCTCCGCTGTCGGTACGTCTACATATTTTGTAACAGCAACAACCGAAACAGAATTGGTTTCTCTTCCTGACTGCTGACTTGCATCTTTTATTTGTTGAAAAACACGTTCTGTATTTTCTTTCAAATTCATTTACTTAACGATTTTTGAAAAATGGAGGAGTGTCTAATTCATCCTCATCGTGTAAAGATGGTGCTTCGAAACGTTCAACTGGTGATACAACTGAATCAGTCGGACGAACAATTGTCTCACGACGCAAGTCCCAATCACCAAATGCTGAAGTTTGAGAAGTTTCTGTACGACGAGGTGCTGGACTTGGAATTTCTGCAGTTTCAGCCATATCAAAGTGACGATTATGATTGTGTGCATGGCTAGGACTTGCTTGCTCATGACGAACAGCTTGTCTTGGTGCACGACCAACAACTTTTTCAACACGATCTTGGCGAACACCAGTTGCCACAACTGTAACACGGATTTCATCTTTCATGTTTTCATCGATAGATGTTCCGAGCCAGATATTCACTCCTTGGCCAGCTGCTTGGTTGACGATCTCTGAAGCTTCTTCTGCCTCAATCAAAGTCAAGTCGAGACCACCAGTAACGTTGACGATGACATCCTCAGCACCGTCAATAGTTGTTTCAAGAAGTGGTGAGTAGATTGCCTTACGAGCTGCTTCTACCACACGTTCTTCACCACTACCGATACCGATACCCATTAGGGCGTTCCCTTTATTTGCCATAACTGTTTTCACATCGGCAAAGTCAAGGTTAATCAAACCAGGGTTTGTGATCAAATCAGTAATCCCTTGAACACCTTGGCGAAGGACATTATCTGCTTCGCTAAGAGCTTCAAGAAGTGGAGTTTTCTTATCAACAATTTCAAGCAAGTTGTTGTTTGAAATAATCAATAGAGTATCTACATGCTCACGAAGTTGATTGATTCCTTCGACAGCATACTGACCACGTTTGCTTCCTTCGAAACCAAAAGGACGTGTCACAACACCAACTGTAAGAGCACCTAAATCTTTAGCAATGCGGGCAATAACAGGAGCTGCACCAGTACCCGAGCCACCTCCCATACCTGCAGTAATGAAGACCATATCTGCTCCAGTAATAGCTTGAGTCAAGGCTTCTTCGCTTTCTTCAGCTGCCTTTTGACCAACTTCAGGTCGACCGCCAGCACCCAAACCACGAGTCAATTTAGGGCCTAACTGAATTACAGTCTCAGCTTTTGTACTACTCAAAGCTTGTACATCTGTGTTTGCTGCGATAAATTCTACGCCTGCAACACCTTCGTCAACCATGCGGTTAATGGCGTTTCCGCCACCTCCACCAACACCGATTACTTTAATAACTGCACCTTGAGCTGCTGCTGTATCAAATGAAAATGTCATAGTTTATTTTTCCTCTTTTATTCATCAAACATGCTTCCGATTAAGCCACGGAAACGATCTGCGATTTTTGGTTTATTTTGAGAAGATACTTTATCTTCTTTCGGAGCAACTACGTTCGTAGAAGCTGACTGCTCTACCTCAGTATTTTGAACTGGTTGAATAGGGGTCGGTTGTGCTACCTGCGTAACGCGTTGAATCATCCCACCAAAATTAATTGGTTGGTGACGCAAAGTATCTTCACCCTTGACTGCTCGTTGCGCTAATAAATGCACCTCAGTCAATTGACCAGCAAATTCAGACAAGCTAATCACATGAGCGAAGGCAGGATTACGGATTCCAACTTGATTTGGAACGTAAAGTTTGACACCAACGCCAAATACTTCCTGTGCAAGTTCTACAATACCTGGTAAAATAGCATTTCCACCAATCAGAACAATCCCACCTGGAAGATCCAACAAATGTCTTCTTTCCAACTCTTGTTTGATTTGTTCAAAAATGTGTTTAATGCGAGCTGAAATAATCTCTGCTAGGTAGCTTTCTGTAACTTCTACAGGCTCTACTTCACCAATCACTTCAACTTGGAAGGTTTCATTGCTTGCAAGTGAAGGGTAGGCTTCACCATAGTTCAATTTCAATCCTTCAGCTAGTTTTTGTGAAGTCTTCAAGACTTTAGAGATATCTTTTGTGACATAATCTCCACCTTCTTGAAGAATATTTGTAAACTGGAGTTCTTGGTTACGGATTGTAGCAACAGTTGTTTGACCTGCTCCCATATCAATCACCGTAGCTCCAAATTCACGCTCTCCTTCATTCAAGACTGAACGAACCAAAGCCAATGGTGAAATAATAATATTTTCAACCTGAACACCTGAGCGCTCAACTGTCTTGCGTAAATTGTGAAGAATAGTACGTGGACCTGTGTAAAGCAAACCACGCATTTCAAGACGAACCCCCATCATGCCACGCGGGTCACGAATACCTTGGAAGCCATCTACGATAAATTCTTCAGGAATAAAAGTAATGACTTCACGATCTGGTGTCATACTCTTTGTCAAGGCTGATTTAACAACATTTTCAACATCTTGATCTGTAATTTCTTTTGTATCAGATGTAACTGGAATCATTCCTTGAGTTGGTTCTACTTGCAAAAGATTTCCAGGCAAACCAACATTCACTGATTTGATTGAAATGCCAGCTTTCTCTTCTGCTTGGGAAATAGCTGACTTGATAGCAGTTGCTGCTGCTTCAATATCAACGATAATCCCATCCTTTACACCTTTACTCTTGGCATTACTTACACCAATTACATTAAGTTCACCATTTCTAAGCTCGGCAACCAACACCTTAATCGAATTGGTTCCGATATCTAAGCCTGTAAAAAAACCATCTCTAGCCATTACATCGCATCCTCTCTCTTCCAAGTTTCAAACTTCTATTCAATATAGCTAAAACAGGGCATAGCTATTCACAGAATATTATAACACAAAAAATCCAATCGTGCTTAGTTTTTCCTAAATTTACTTACCATTTTTTCACATTCGTTCCTTAGCTTTTTTTATTTTCCAAACAAATTATAAAAAATCAGATTTATGAAAAAAGAAAGCTCATTTCTAAGCTTTCTTTGCAATCATTTTTTCTGCTTCTTGTTCTAAAAATAGTTCCAAGATTTTCTTTGTTAACGTAATCGCTGCTGATAAGGCCAGGGAAACGATTAAATAATTAGCTACTAAGCCATGGTCTCCAACCAATGGTGGTTTTGTCAAGAATCCGTAATCTCCACCTGTTACCAAATTGACCACAAAAATTAAGGCATTTAGAGCAAAGGTCATGAGAAAAATTCCCTTCACATCCAGCAATCGCGCGTTATACTGTCTCAATAGATAAACTAGAGAGTTCCCCAAGAGAGCTAAGTGGCCAAAGATAAAGGATAAAATCGCAATATGTGGGAAAGGATAGGCATCTGGCACTGGATAAACAAAGGCTGCTAATGTCCCAAATGTTCCTAGTAATGCAAAATACTGCCTATATTTAGACTGACCAGGAAGCAAAAGCACCACAAACATAGCCATACGGCAATGGTAAAAAGGTAAACTTTCTGATAGCGGCATATGATTGATCCAGTACCAACCGTAAAGGAGGATTAACTGAACTGCCTGTAAACTCTGGAAAAATCGTTGATAAGCCTTCTTTTCACGATAGCGATAGGCTGTATAAAAAGTTAAGGCTAAGAGCGTAAATATACTGACATACCAAAAAAGGTCAAATTTGGGTGGTTCTGTTGCTTGGGTCGTAAAGAAAATATCCCATAAATTCATCTAGTCTTCCTCATGATTCAAAATTTTCCTGCATTTTATTATACCATGCTATTAGTCAAAAATGAATTTAGAAATACGTAAATGTTTGACAAAATCACTTGGATTCATTTTCTAAACTTTCTACCAACTTGGCTAGATTCATAGAGTTAGAGCCTTTGAGCAGGATTTGATCATGGACTCCAAGGCTTTCTTTGACCTGCTTGACTAGGTCTTCAAATTGGTCTTGGTCTTCTGTTTTCTTGAAGTAGTAAACGTGGCCAATTGGGAACATTTGACTGGCCAATTGGGCTAATTCGGCAATGTCTTCTCCATAGAAAATAAGGGTATCAAGCACATCTGGAGAAAGGCTCAAAATCATCTGATTATGGAGTTGAACAGAATGGTCACCAAGTTCCTTCATATCCGCTAAAACAGCAATTTTCTTGCCACCTTCGTTGACTGGAATGGCAGAGAAAGTCTCTAAAATCAGCTTCATAGCAGTTGGATTGGCATTGTAAACATCTGATAGGATATCTGCTCCATTGGCTGCTTTCTTCCACTCGGTACGGTTACGCGTCAATTCAAGATTTTGGAAGGCCTGACGAATTTGCTCCTCTGAAACCCCTTCTTGTAGGGCAACATAAGATGCAATCATGGCATTGGTGGCATTGTACTTACCAGTCACTGGCAAATCAAGGTCTTGCTCCAAGAAATTAGCCTTAAAGGTCAGACTATCCTTACGTTCTACCAGGTCGGTAATTTCCAACTCTGCTCCTGAGCCAAAACGAATCACCTTTTTATCAGTAGGCAAGAAGTCCTCTACAATCGGATCTGCTGGTGCCAAAAGTAAGGAACCAGACGCCATGCCATCAGCAATTTGCATTTTTCCTTTAGCAATTTCAGAACGGTCTTTGAAAAAGGCTAAATGGGCCTCACCAACCAAGGTCACGATGGCTGTTTTTGGACGAGCCAATTCTGACAAGAGATGAATATCTCCCAAGTGATCCTGCCCCATCTCCAAGACCAACTTTTCTGTTCCTTCAGGCATGTGGAGAACTGTGTAGGGAAGGCCAATCTCATTATTGTAGTTACCTTGTGTTTTGTAAGTTTTGTAGGTTGTTGATAGCAAGTGCGCTAACATATCTTTGGTCGTTGTCTTGCCATTTGAACCTGTAACAGCAAAGACATCAACTCCTGTTTTTTCAAGATAGTAGGCAGCTAGGGTTTGAAAGGCCGTCAAAACATCAGCTACTAAAATGTAGGGATGATTTGCGATTTCTTTCTCAGACAAGGTTACTGCGGCACCATTTTCAAATGCTGTTTCGATAAAGTCATGACCGTCACGCGCTCCCTTGAGGGGTACAAACAAATCCCCTGCAGCAATCAAACGACTATCAAACTCAGCTTTTTCTAACTGGGTGTCCTCAAAGAGGCTGATATCATTTTTAGCTCCTACAACTTGAGCCACTTCATGAATTGTTAATTTCATTTCTACTCCTTTAAAAAGGGTCGAAACTCGAGAACTCTGGTCACCTTGCAGTGATGGTTCTGGCTTCTACCCCCTCTTTCATTTTATAGCAAATGCGCTTCGCGCTTGTCAAAACTTTCCTTGGCAAGGTCAACCAAACGTTCGATTAAGTCTGGGTAGCTAATTCCCATATTATCCCAAAGTAGTGGATACATAGACCACTGAGTGAAACCTGGCATGGTATTAAGCTCGTTTAGGAAAATCTCTCCCTTATCTGTATAGAAGAAATCGCAACGAGAGAGACCGAGGCCTCCAATGGCACGGAAGGCAGTTTCTGCATTTTGACGCATGACAGCTACCACATCATCACTGATTTTGGCTGGGATGTCCATGGTAATCTTGTTGTCAATATACTTGGCATCATAGTCATAAAAGGCAACATCCTTAACTACTTCTCCTGGTAGCGTACTCTTGACATCGTAGTTGCCCAAGAGACCAACCTCGATTTCACGAGCATTTACCCCTTGCTCTACCAAGACACGGCTGTCATATTGAAAGGCAAGTTTCAAAGCTTGACGGAGTTCCTCTTGATTTTCAGATTTGGAAATACCGACACTTGAACCCATGTTTGATGGTTTTGTGAAGACTGGATAAGTCAATTTTTCTTCAACTTCGGCAATTTTAGCAGTCACATCATCACCTTCGACAATGGCCACATAAGGAACTTGGGTAATCCCGACAGATTCTAACACACGCTTGGTGGTGATTTTATCCATGGCAAGACTAGATGACAATATGTTACAACCAACATAAGGCATTTTCAAAACTTCCAAGAATCCTTGAACTGAGCCATCTTCTCCCATCGGACCGTGAAGGACTGGGAAGACCACTGCACCTTCTTCATAGATGGCACTTGGTGCAACTTTCTTATCCCAATCAATGGTTTCATTGGTCATGAGACGATCCTCTTGACCTGGAGTCTGGCTAAATTCTTGCGTTTTAATAAAGTCACCTGACTGGCTGATGAAAAAAGTCTTGACTGTAAAACGATCGTAGTTGACCGCACGCATGACACTTTCAGCTGAAAGAACAGAGACTTCACGCTCTGCACTACGCCCACCGTATAAAAGAATAATCGTTTGTTTCATATTACTTGTTCCAATTCTAATAGAATACTCGTTCTTTAGTATATCATATTTACTTCTTTTTTGAAACTTGTATCTCAAAAAGCCCTCATTTGAGAGCTGAAATTTTACCTATCCACCACTTGAGCTTCAAAGCGTGCTGGTTTGTCGTCTACGGTATCTTTTTCTAGTAAAATTCCTCAACACAACCAGTTGTTCATACAGCATTGTGTTGAGCAAGAAACTACTTTCTCTGGTAAACTATCCATACAAAGTCTGATACATCTTTTCCATGAAATCCTCAAGCTCTTTTTGAACAATTTTTAATAGTCGCTCTTCTTCGGCTTGAGAGATGTCCACACTCTCTTTTATTTTTTGATTACTAATATTAGAATAGTAACTACGTTTTATGGTTAACTGATTATCTAAAATATAGTAAACATCTATTTTTTCCTCTTTTGCTGTTGTTTCAAATAAAACAGTGACTTCATTCCTTCCAGGATTTGATATTTTCAAATCAATGTCTCCTTTTATCCCTATGGAGTCAATTCCTCCATCCAATCGAATAGCACCATCGGGAGGAACGACATAGCCTGCTTTACGGATGTCAGACGCATATTTTCCTGATGCCATTAAATGTTGTAAGACAACTATATTGTCCCTCTCTTCAAAGGAAACCTTTAGTTGGATATGTTCTTGGTGGTTTTGATACTGAAAATAAAGATTCAAACCAGTAGCTAAGGCAATTATAGAACCAATCACGATTAGTATTTTTTTAAGTCCCGACATTTTTTTCATCCCCTCTGTCTAAGTAATCATAGAAGTCTTGTTTCCAACCTTCTTCTTTGTCATTAGGATTCCCAATAAAAATATTGAGATCAAAACCATACTTAATAAAGTTGCCTCCTATCGTATTATTTTCAATAAGAGTTTCAACCATCAGTTTACCGTTAGCTTTATCCCCATTTCCCATCACAGTATAGAATTCCTCAACACGCCCAGTTGTTCATACGGCATTGTGTTGAGCAAGAAGCCACTTTCTCTGGTAAACTATCCATACAAGGTCTGATACATCTTTTTCATGAAGGCATCAATCTCGCTTTGAACACTTTTCAACAAGTAATCTTCTTCGGATTGTGAGACAGAAACAATCTCTCTTTTCCCGTTATCATTTTGCTGAGAATAACTAGAATCAATTAAATTCAGATTTTTATCTAAAATAAAAGTTATATGTGTTTGTTTTTCATTAACTTGTGTAATGAAAAACAACTGAAAATCCTTAGCATCTTTTTTTGGAGGGCTAATTTTCAAGTGTAGTTCTCCTTCTATTTCTAATGGATAAATGACTCCATCCAAGCGAATAGCTCCATCGGGAGGAACGACATAACCCGCTTTACGGATGTCAGGTGCATATTTTTCTGATGCCGTCAAACGATGTAGAACTTCAATTCTCTCATTTTTCTCAAAGGCTTCTTTTAAAACACTAGATTGTTGGAAATGATTGTAAGTAAAATATAAAGGAATCGCTAACAGAAACAAAAACAATACAATCAACAATTTAAACTGTTTTAATTTATCTAGCATTAGTCTTCCCCCTATTCAACACTCTCTTTCAAATAAGTGTTATTGTAAATTATCACTCGTCTTCCTCATCGTCATCCAACTCCACTTCTCCATGAATTCGGATGTACTCTTCGCGCTTCCTATCCAATTCTTCCCAGATGGGATCGTCAATAGCGTCAATCGTTTGAATTTCTTCCAAACTCATTTCATTTGCCTCCTCAAAGGTTAGAGATAAGATATCTTGGTGCTTTTCCTTGAATTCCTCGATTGTTAACCATGTTTTCTTGTCATCTTCGCTAATTTGTCCGTTAAAGATTGTAGCAATCTCAATGGCCATGATATAGAAAGCTCTTTTATCAAGAGTGAGCAGTTCAAGATGAGTAGAAGCAAGACGCAAACAGTCTCCATTTTCTCGAAAATCTGTTACATAAGCATCTTCATAATCTAAATTTAGTTCTTCATCAATTTGTGAAAAAAAGCGATATTTTATCCCTTCTTGTATCGGAACATACAACCAACGTTCATCATAATCCTGTTTATCTAGTTTTAGATGAATTGCTATATCATTCCTATCTCTGATTTGAAGAAAACCAGAATAGGAGAGTGGGATGCCTTCTCCTTGATAACTTTCAAACCACATTCTCTTCGCTAGTTCTAAATAATCAAACGGAATTTCTTTAGTAAAGTCGCCTTTTATATAAAGTTTCATAATTCTTTTCTCCTTAATTTACCATTTCCTGGTAACCCTTCCATAACCTTTCGATTATTTCCTCTTTGACACTTTTCGTTTGATTTTTTATATCACCAGTTTTATTTACCCAATTCCTGATATAATCTTTTCTCGTAATTTCATTAATATTTAAGTGTCTATTAATATCATATCCCGATTTTCCACTTCCAGATTGAACCTGGAAAATTCCATCACCATTAGTACCACTGCTTGGCTCCCAATCCACACGAAGGTTCACTTTTCGATTTCCTACTCGGGCTTCAATTAGTTTACCACCCCTGCCAGAAATGGTCTTACTCGTAGGTTTATTGGCCTTCCAGCTGTCATAGTTACTAGAATAATTAACCTGAATTTCGCCATTTTGTAAGGCCGTCTTTGTGATAGCTGATAAGCTAGTTACTGCTCCACTAGCTATCAGTACATTTCCATATTGTACCCCTGTTACTGATGCTGCCGTACCAGCTACGATACTTGTCCCTGCTGTTGGCGGACCAGCCATGATACTCAAAACTTCGAGGGCGCCACTCGCAAAGTAAACTCCCAATCCAGAGAATATTTGAGCTACTCCACTCCAAAATTCGGCTGAATTTGCTTCAAAGTTTTGTGCTTTTAGTTCATCAAACTTTTTGTTAACCAAATGAGTATAGTCGGCATCGTATTTCCCATTTTTTGAAACGACATAACCTTATTCAAATGGATAAATGTCAATGATATTTCCTGTTTCATCAATCTTAAGAGTGTGATTGTAGTCGTCGATTATTTTATCCCATTCGGACTTGTCGTGACCTTTTAAGCGCTTCTCTAATTCGGCACGATAGTAGGCATCTCCATCGTCCGATAGCATCATATCCCTAGAAGCTTTATTGATGGCACGAGTTTCTGAGTCTTGAAAATATCTTTTGGCATGCGAAACAATCTTCACATCCTTCATTTTCTGTACCCAGCTCATGTCCAGACCTTCCGCATAGTAGTTGCCATCGCTAAGGTAGTGTAAAATTGGTAACTTAAGTCTTACAAAGAAAGGAAGACAAGAATAAAGCTATCAAAGTAAAAAAATAATCATTTTTTCTTCATTTTACTTTTCTAGTTTCCGCTATTCACCTGTCACCTGCGCTTCAAATCTAATGTCTCTGTCTGAAATATTCGTTATTTTTATTTGTTTTGAGTTTGGAATCTCAAATTCCCAAGATTCTTTAGATTGAAGAACTACACCTTTTTCTGATAAATATATACTATTATTTGTATCGTTTTCTTTTATTTTTGTTGGGATATTACTTGACGATGAGTAGATTTCGCTAATTTCTTGCTTCAAAACATCATAGTTAGTCCCTAAAAGGCTTCCTTCTCCCTTCTGCCACCATGAGGTTTTCCCAGATAATTCTAATTCCCCACCAGAAATCTTAGATATATATAATTTGGGGGAGAATTCTTTTTGTTTTGATGTCGGAACTTTTAAAACTATAGAATCACCTGGTTTCAAGGTATAACTCGCATTTTTGAAGTACAAATAAATACAACATATAAATATTATTGTTACAACAACAACCGCTCCTGAACATCCTAGATTCCATTTATTAAGTTGTTTTCTCTTGTTAATCACTTATTATTCTCCTCGTATGAATCTATACCATCTTGGATTGCAGAAGCGTCTCCTTCATTATCACCAAAATTCCCATTTGATTTATTTTTGAAAAATTTAACACCATCTTTATCTGAAGCCAATTGAGCTAAACCTGCATAATTTTTGATCTGCTCATCTTCCATTCCTAAATATCCTTTTGCTACATATCCAAAAAGATAGTTCCCTAAATAATCATCTCTTAAGTTACCTTCCCACTTACGTGACCAAAGTGAAAATTCAAGTTCATCATTATAATTTCTACTCTTTAAGTCTAAAGGTTTTCCAGTATTTACCAAATTTACAAAATCAGTAAGGTCAATACTAACCTGTGTCAAATCTGCTGAATTTATCATTATATCATCTCCAGGACTTTTCCATACTTTTCTACCTTCGTTAATTAGATAGTTTCTTTGTTTCATGTCTCCTTCATGAATAGATAAAATATCATTAGCTAGATTATTAGATACTTCCTTTATATCTATCCCTGATTTTTTTAATTCAACATTAAGATTATCCTCAATAGTATCTTTAATCTTGCTATCAACATCCTTCCAATCTTTATCTTTTGTTAACTCCTTTCTCTTCCTCCAGTATTCTTCAAAAGCTTCTTGATTATTATAAAATAGATAATCTTCATAAGTTTTCACAATTAGTTCAGCTTTTTTATTCAAATCTCCATTACTATTTTTAATTTTCTCAACTTTTTCCTTAAGTTTCTCTGGATTAGCTCTATTGGTAGCCTCCGATTTCAATTTTTCTGTTACAAGTTGAGGAAATTGTATTTGAGGATGGTGATATACATAAGATTCTAAAATTTGGAACTCCTTATCGCTAAGTTCTTTTCCATTTTCCAACTTATCTAAGATTTTTTGGTATTCTTTATGCAAATCCTTAGCTTTCTTAGAAGAATCATATTTTGTACTCTCAATCTTCACATCCTTCATCTTCTGTACCCAGCTCATGTCCAGACCGTCCGCATAGTAGTTACCATCGCTATCGACAATGATTTTACTTAGTTGCGTGGCTCCTTTGATAGCTAAGCCAAGGACTTCTAGGCTATCGTTGAAATACTGGGAAACCTGGGAGACAAAAAATTCTAGTTTTTCAATCTTATCATCCAAATCCTGAATACCCGACTCGATTTGAAACTTGGTATTGTAGAGGATGGTCTTCTCAGAGAAGGCTTTCCCCCAATTGAGACTAAAGAGGTCTGTGATTTGATTTAGCCAGTTCTCACTCGCTTGAATCTGAGCTTCTACGATAGCTAACTGCTCTTCTCTCAGCTTTTTCAATTCCTTAAGCTGGTCTAGGTCCAAATCACCATATCCAGAAACCTGAGCATCCGCATGTTTGTAGGAGGTCAACTCTAGTTGGATATCATCTATCGCTGCTTGGAGCTTTTTGATGCTGGGGATGATAATCTCTATAAAGAGACCTTTACCAGCTGTGTAGGCTGCTCCTGTCAACTCACCTGAGTCTAAAGAGGAAATCAGGTGATCACAGCCACTAGATAAGCGGTCTGTGACTTCATTTGCGACTCGGAGGTTGTTCGTCATGGCCTGAATCAATTCTTGTGATTCTTGTGCGCTGTATTTTACTCCCATGGTAGCCGATTCCTTTCTGATATCAGTTCTTCTCTAGCTTCATCGAAAGTAACAACCAGATAGCCATCAAAAGTCAAAATAAACCTCCATCACCAAACAAATGGCAACCATCTAGGCTTACTTAAAGATTCTTAAACTTACCTATCCACCACTTGAGCTTCAAAGTGTGCTGGCTTGTCGTCTACATTGGTGATGGTGATAGTGTAGGGGTCTTCTTCCGTCACCCCAAATACTTCCTTTATTCCCCCTTGAACCACTATTCCATCACTTTCTAAATAGATACTTTTACTCTTATCATTTGGTAAGTCTCTGTGCTCTGTTCCATCTTTAGAGATAATAATCTCAGTTATTGACTGCTTCTCAATATTATAAACCGTGTTACTTCCTTTCATCCCCCATCCTTTTCGGCCAGATAATTTTAATTTAGCCTCATCTTTTTTTAAAAAAATCAATTCCGAATTATACTCCCGCTGCTCTGTTTTAGAAAAAACTTTCAATTCAACACTTTGACCTGGTTGCAGAGTATACTTACCAAGATTTTGTGCCCATAGATTAAAGAAAAAAATAGCCGCCAAAACTACAACAAGTGTTAAACTACAACCTAAATTCCAATTCGATTTTTTCGTCATGCTCATTTGTAACTCTCCTTATAGTCGTCATACCTTTTTGGATCTCTATCTATTCTGCAAAATTTCGTTCTCTTTCCTTTTTCTACGCTGACCCGACCACCTGATACACTGCAACAATATTATCATACGAAGAATCAAATAGACCAAACGAAGGATTTTCATCTTTCCAAGAGCTGATAAGAAATTTTTCCTTGCATTCCCCACTTCTTGACCTAACTGTTCAACTGTTTTACCTGTTTCTTCTTTAATAGCAACTGCATTATTTGAAATCAAATAATAATTTTGTTCTAATCTGCTGATATAGGCTTTGGAAATTGGCTCGTCTAAGAAAAAATATACTCTATCAGCATACTCATCCTGAGACAGCGTATAGTATACTTCAGCTTCACTCTCCCATTTTTTAGGAAAACTAGTTATTTTAATATTTCCATAGTCTAAATGCATAATTCCAACTAAAACGTCATTAGTCCATTCTTCCGCATAGTGGTATAATTTCACTTTCTTATCTACCATTGGCCAAACCATAACATACCGACTATGCATGAATTCCTTAGTTAATGCCGAGTTACTTGCCAAACTGGTCGCACCAATCTCATATACTGACCAAATAAGAACTACGAGCATTAAGACAGCTTGAGTTGGTTTGTTTTTATAATAGTTTCTTATTCTTTTTAACATTTTACTCTCCAACTGCGGGATTGGGTTTATCTAAATCTTTTTTTGAAATAAGGAAAAAACCTCTTGTAATGCATCATTATTCCCAGCATTTGAGTAAGAAACTTGCTCATCTTCTGGAAACCACATTTTACCAGCTAGTTCCAAATAACCATAAGGTATCTTTTTTGTATAATCACCTTTTAAATATAATTTCATTCTTCCTCGTCGTCATAAACTGGCTCGCCATGGATTTTGATGTATTCTTCATTCCTACGGTCATCTTCTTCCCAAACTGGGTCTCTCACATCGTCCAAAAAGGGAATTTCTTCCAAACTCAGCTCATTAGCTTCTTCATAACTCATCGAAAGGATATCCTCATGCCAATTTTTAAATTCCTCCACACTTAACCAGCTCTCTTTATCATCTTCGCTAATCTGACCATCAATAGCAGTCGCAATTTCAATGGCCATAATATACATAGCTCTTTTATCAACAGTGAGAAGGTCAAGGTGGGTAGAAGCTAAACGTAGACAGTCTCCTTTTTCTCGATAGTCTGTTGCTGGATTGTCTTCAAAATCTAATTCAAGATTTTCATATACATGACTCCCAAATTTGTTGGTAATCCCTTCTTTCAACTGAACATTATTCCATCTATTATCATGCATCCACTTATTCAATTTCAAGTGAATAGTTGGGTCTGTTTTAAATGGGCGAGTATTCCCAAAGTAAGAAAAATCTACTGGCTTACAATCTTTAGTGTCAAACCACATTCTCTTCGCTAGTTCTATATAATCAAACGGAATTTCTTTGGTGTAATCACCTTTTATATATAGTCTCATAAATCTGAGATATCGCCTCCATGTGCTAGTATATATTCTTTTCGACGAGTGGCTTCTTCCTCCCAAAGAGGGTCGTCTACAACATCCATCGTTTGAATTTCAATCAAACTTCGTTCATTTGCTTCTTCAAAAGTCAGAGATAGAATAGCCTCGTGCTTTTTCTTAAATTCCTCGACTGTTAGCCATGTCTTCTTATTATCCTCGCTAATTTGCCCGTCAATGACCTTTG
>NZ_RJNW01000006.1:0-104635 GCF_003942765.1 Streptococcus mitis | reverse complement strand
GAACTGGCAGACGCACAGGACTTAAAATCCTGCGATTGGTAACGATCGTACCGGTTCGATTCCGGTCCTCGGCATAAACTAATGAGCACCCTTAGCTCAACTGGATAGAGTACCTGACTACGAATCAGGCGGTTAGAGGTTCGACTCCTCTAGGGTGCATTTTTCTATTTAACTCGGGAAGTAGCTCAGCTTGGTAGAGTACTTGGTTTGGGACCAAGGTGTCGCAGGTTCGAATCCTGTCTTCCCGATATATGGCGGTGTAGCTCAGCTGGCTAGAGCGTCCGGTTCATACCCGGGAGGTCGGGGGTTCGATCCCCTTCGCCGCTATAATGATCTTGTTGGACCTTTAGCTCAGCTGGTTAGAGCTCTCGGCTCATAACCGAGTGGTCGTAGGTTCAAGTCCTACAAGGTCCATTTAAATAATATGGAGGATTACCCAAGTCCGGCTGAAGGGAACGGTCTTGAAAACCGTCAGGCGTGTAAAAGCGTGCGTGGGTTCGAATCCCACATCCTCCTTTTGTATTAACGCGGGATGGAGCAGCTCGGTAGCTCGTCGGGCTCATAACCCGAAGGTCGTAGGTTCAAATCCTGCTCCCGCAATAAGGCTCGGTAGCTCAGTTGGTAGAGCAATGGATTGAAGCTCCATGTGTCGGCGGTTCGATTCCGTCTCGCGCCATTTTTATTTATAGTCTTTATGCGGGTGTAGTTTAGTGGTAAAACTACAGCCTTCCAAGCTGTTGTCGCGAGTTCGATTCTCGTCACCCGCTTTGAACTTTGTTCAAATTACCAAGTTTTTAACTTGGGCGCGTAGCTCAGGTGGTTAGAGCGCACGCCTGATAAGCGTGAGGTCGGTGGTTCGAGTCCACTCGTGCCCATTAATAGGAGAATTACTCAAGAGGCTGAAGAGGACGGTTTGCTAAATCGTTAGGTCGGGTAACTGGCGCAAGGGTTCGAATCCCTTATTCTCCGTTTAATTTCGACTCTCTGTCAACTGTAGTGGGTTGAAGAAAAGCTAAGTTCTAGTAAGGAGACATTTCGTCCTTTCTTTTTTGGTATTCAGAGCGATAAAAAGACTCCATAATATTTGTAGTGGGTACCCCCCTATAAATATTATGGAGCCTATTTTTATGTAGAAAAAAGTTCCATATGATCCATAATGAAAAGCAACCAAACCATCATTAGAAAGAATCATATGGAATAGTTACATTTTATCACAAAATTGTTCGATATCAAAGACCAAAATATCAAGATTTTAGATATCGTCAATAGGGATACTCACAAGGAAATCATCGCGAAACTGGATTACAATGCCCCATCTTGTCCTAGTTCTGGAAGTCAAATGAAGAAATATGACTTTCAAAAACCGTCTAAGATCCCTTACCTAGAAACGACTGGTATTCCTACTAGAATTCTCCTTAAAATGGCTCTTTTTCAACTGTATAGGGCTGCAGAAAAGCTAAAATCTTTATATATTGTCGATTCTATGGTTGTGCTAGTTTATTATTACTTCCAACTCTTGAGTGAAATTTCTCCGCTATTGAGCCAGATTTCTTTTCCATTATAACATTGAACTAAAAGTTTGCCATTTTCTGAGATATCTTTAGCAAGTCCCTTGTAGTCTTTTTGATCTAGTGTAAAAGTCACTTCTTTTCCTAGAACAAATGACTTTTTTTTGTATAAGTATAATAGCTCTTCTGCTGGTGTTTCGAAGAAAGCACGCCAGGTCTCTATGATTAATTCATTTCTGGTTATAGGTGCTGGTGTTTTAAATAAACTAGCAGCTTTTTCTTTTAATTCCTGAGGAAAGTCTTTAATAGTGAAATTAATACCTACTCCAATAATGATATCTGTGACTAAGCCAGTTTCTACAGAGGTCATTGCCTCAGTAAGGATTCCTCCAATTTTATGATTGTTTAGGTAGATATCATTGACCCATTTTATGTCGACATCAATTAAAGTTAGGTTCTTAATGGCTTTGTAGATAGCTCCGGCTACAAGTAGTGTGTAGGATGGTAATTTGTCGTAAGGGAGATTTGGTTTGAGATGGAGTGTCATATAAATGCCACCTTGTGGTGAGTAGAAAGAACGTTGAAATCGACCTCGGCCTGCTGTTTGATAGGAAGCTAGATAGAGGGTGTTTGCTTCATTTCCTAAATCAATTGCTTCTTTTGCATCGAGTTGTGTTGATCTTGTTTCGGGTTTAAAACTGATTTTAATTGGAAGATTTTGTTCTAGAAGTTCTGGAAGAATAAGGTCTCCATTCACTAGTTTATAGCCTTTGTTTTTGATACTATCAATTTCAATGCCTTCTTGTTCTAGACGCTTGATGGCTTTCCAAATTGATGTTCGGCTTAGTGATAGTTCTTCTGCGATTTTTTCTCCGCTGACATAGTCGATTTCTTTAGCTAGAATTTGGTAGACGGCTTGGTAAGATTTCATAGTGTTTCCTTTCTTTAGGAATTGTAAATGATTTAAATATAGTTTGGATAATTGGTCAAAACCTTATTATATTACTACTATTTTAACATATACCTAGTCTTTACGGTATGATTTTCTTATAGTAAATCTAGTCATTAAGTTTGAGTTTTGAAATATCAGTATTTTTGCTCCCTTTTTTACCTAGTAAACGTTTCCTTTGTTTTCAAATTGCTAAAAAAGTGGTACAATAAAGGGTAGCTTACTATTATCTGAATCAACTGATTTGGAGAGAAAGGATTCATTTTGAAATCAATAGGCTTTATTGAAAAGCTGAAAGGGTTGTCTAGTAAAGAACTGATTTTATTGGGAATCATCCTGAGTATCTTTTTACCCTTTTATCTTTTTGTAGTTGTATTCTGTTTATATATTATCAGTTTGATTTTTACAGGAGATATGAAAAGTATTCTTCAGAAAATGGGGGAGCATCCGATGCTACTTCTTTTTCTTGGCTATAGTACTGTTATATCCACTTTTGCTCAAAATTGGATGGGTCTTGTGGCTTCAGTAGGAATTTTTCTATTTACTGTTTTCTTTTTGCACTATCAGTCGATTTTATCACATAAATTCTTTCGATTGATTTTGCAGCTCGTCTTGTTTGGTAGTGTCTTGTCTGCTGCTTTTGCTAGTTTAGAACATTTCCAAATTGTGAAGAAATTTAACTATGCTTTTCTTTCACCCAATATGCAGGTGTGGCATCAGAATCGTGCAGAAGTGACCTTCTTTAATCCTAATTATTATGGAATTATTTGTTGTTTCTGTATCATGATTGCATTCTATCTGTTTACAACGACCAAGTTGAATTGGTTGAAAGTATTCTGTGTGATTGCAGGCTTTGTGAATCTCTTTGGATTGAACTTTACTCAAAATCGAACTGCCTTTCCTGCTATTATCGCTGGAGCCATTATTTATCTCTTTACGACCATTAAAAACTGGAAGGCCTTTTGGCTTAGTATTGGGGTCTTCGCGATTGGCTTGAGCTTCCTCTTTTCTAGTGATTTGGGAGTTCGGATGGGGACTTTAGACTCTTCTATGGAAGAACGAATTTCTATCTGGGATGCTGGGATGGCCTTGTTTAAGCAAAATCCTTTTTGGGGTGAGGGGCCATTGACCTACATGCACTCTTATCCTAGAATAAATGCTCCTTATCATGAACATGCTCACAGTCTTTATATTGATACGATACTGAGTTACGGAATTGTGGGGACTATTTTACTAGTTTTGTCTTCTGTGGCTCCTGTTCGCTTGATGATGGATATGAGTCAGGAGTCGGGGAAACGTCCGATTATTGGTCTTTATCTATCTTTCCTTACAGTGGTTGCTGTACACGGAATCTTTGACTTGGCCCTCTTCTGGATTCAGTCAGGTTTCATTTTCTTGCTAGTTATGTGCAGCATTCCATTGGAACGTCGAACTTTGGTATCGGACATGACGGATTAAGTTTATAAGATTGAAATCTTCTACCTTGAGTAGGAGATTTTTTTACTGGGAAAAATTATTTCTAAATCGAAATAGTTGACAGTTAGAATGATGAGTGTTACAATTGTTTTATTCTTTTCGATATCGAAATAAATTGGAGGTGTTATGAAAGATAGTCATTTGCTAGCCCATCATATTCGTTTGTTGAATGGACGTATTTTTCAAAGGTTACTGAGCCAAGATCCTGAAGCTCTTTATCGGAGTGAGCAGGGAAAGATTTTAGCGGTTTTATGGAATAGTGAAACTGGCTGTGCAACTGCGACAGATATTGCTTTGGCGACTGGACTTGCTAATAATACGCTGACGACGATGATTAAAAAGCTAGAGGAACAAAATCTTGTAACTATTAGTCCATGTGGAGAAGATAAGCGTAAGAAGTATTTGGTTTTAACAGAGTTGGGGCAGTCTCAGAAAGAAGTGGGGCATCGTGTCAGTCAGAAATTGGATACGATCTTTTACAAAGGATTTTCAGAGGAAGAAATTCGTCAGTTTGAAGCCTTTCAAGAAAGAATTTTGGCTAATCTGAAAGAGGAGGAAAATGAGGTTTAAAATGGAGCAAATTAGCTGTTTATAAGTAAAGACCACTTTTGACTTTGTTTTTAAACTCTTAGGACAAGGAAACTATGTGGTTAGCTATGGTCAGACTCAGATTGGTGGAGTTGCCTATGCCCAGTATGATATCTTCCGTCTAGAAAACGGGAAAATTGTGGAGCATTGGGACAATAAGGAAGTCATGCCTAAGGTAGAAGACTTGACCAATCGAGGGAAGTTTTAAATTGAGGATACAGAATGATTGAATACAAAAATGTAGCTTTACGCTACACAGAAAAAGATGTCTTGAGAGATGTTAATTTACGGATTGAGAATGGCGAGTTTATGGTTTTAGTTGGGCCATCTGGCTCAGGTAAGACGACCATGATCAAGATGGTCAACCGCCTCTTGGAACCAACTGATGGAAATATTTATATGGATGGCAAGCGAATCAAAGATTATGATGAGCGTGAACTTCGTCTTTCTACTGGTTATGTTTTACAGGCTATTGCTCTATTTCCTAATCTAACGGTCGCGGAAAATATTGCCCTGATTCCTGAGATGAAGGGATGGAGCAAGGAAGATATTGCTAAGAAAACAGAAGAGCTTTTGGCTAAGGTTGGCTTGCCAGTAGCTGAGTATGGGCATCGTTTGCCTAGTGAATTATCTGGTGGGGAGCAACAGCGTGTTGGAATTGTACGGGCTATGATTGGTCAGCCTAAGATTCTCCTCATGGATGAACCTTTTTCAGCCTTGGATGCTATTTCTCGCAAACAGTTACAGGTTCTGACGAAAGAATTGCATAAAGAGTTTGGGATGACAACGATTTTTGTGACCCATGATACGGATGAAGCCTTGAAATTGGCAGACCGTATTGCTGTCTTGCAGGATGGAGAGATTCGCCAGGTGGCGAATCCCGAGACGATTTTAAAAGCTCCTGCCACAGAATTTGTAGCAGACTTGTTTGGAGGTAGTGTTCATGACTAATTTAATTGCAACTTTTCAGGATCGTTTTAGTGATTGGTTGACAGCTCTATCTCAACATTTGCAGTTGTCACTTTTGACCTTGTTACTGGCCATTTTTATAGCGATTCCCTTGGCTGTTTATCTTCGCTATCATGAGAAGTTGGCGGATTGGGTCTTACAGATTGCAGGGATTTTCCAGACCATCCCGTCTCTGGCCTTGTTAGGACTCTTTATCCCCTTGATGGGAATTGGAATCTTGCCTGCTTTGACAGCTCTAGTGATTTATGCGATCTTTCCGATTTTACAAAATACCATCACTGGACTCAAGGGAATTGATCCAAGTCTACAAGAGGCTGGGATTGCCTTTGGGATGACTAGGTGGGAGCGTCTCAAGAAGTTTGAAATTCCACTTGCTATGCCTGTTATGATGTCTGGGATTCGGACGGCAGCGGTCTTGATTATCGGCACGGCAACCTTGGCGGCCTTGATTGGTGCAGGGGGACTGGGTTCCTTTATCCTTTTGGGAATTGACCGTAATAATGCCAGTCTGATTTTGATTGGGGCACTTTCTTCAGCAGTGCTGGCTATTGTCTTTAACTTCTTACTAAAAGTGATGGAAAAAGCAAAATTGCGAACGATTTTTTCTGGTTTTGCCTTGGTGACAATATTGCTCGGTTTGTCTTATAGTCCAGCTCTTTTGGCTCAAAAAGAGAAAGAGAACCTGATCATTGCTGGAAAATTGGGACCGGAACCAGAAATTTTGGCTAATATGTATAAGTTACTGATTGAAGAAAATACCAGCATGACTGCGACTGTTAAACCTAATTTTGGGAAAACAAGCTTTCTCTATGAAGCTCTGAAAAAAGGCGATATTGACATCTATCCTGAATTTACTGGTACGGTGACTGAAAGTTTGCTGCAACCATCACCGAAAGTGGGTCATGAGCCAGATCAGGTTTATCAGGTAGCGCGTGATGGCATTGCCAAACAGGATCATCTATCCTATCTCAAACCTATGTCTTATCAAAATACCTATGCTGTAGCTGTTCCGAAAAAGATTGCTCAAGAATATGGCTTGAAGACCATTTCGGACTTGAAAAAAGTGGAAGGGCAGTTGAAGGCTGGATTTACTCTCGAGTTTAATGACCGTGAAGATGGCAATAAGGGCTTGCAATCAATGTATGGTCTCAATCTCAATGTAGCGACCATGGAACCAGCCCTTCGCTATCAGGCTATTCAGTCAGGTGATATTCAAATCACGGACGCCTATTCGACCGATGCGGAATTGGCACGTTATGATTTACAGGTATTGGAAGATGACAAGCAACTCTTCCCACCTTATCAAGGGGCTCCACTCATGAAAGAAGTTCTTCTCAAGAAACATCCAGAGTTGGAAACAGTTCTCAATAAATTGGCTGGTAAAATTACTGAAAGCCAGATGAGCCAGCTCAACTACCAAGTCGGTGTTGAAGGCAAGTCAGCAGAACAAGTAGCCAAGGAGTTTCTACAAGAACAAGGTTTGTTGAAGAAATAGTTTGAAAATGTCAAACTCAACTTTGTTAAACGACCATATAGAAAACTGCTCAGACAATGTTGTCTGGGCTTTTTTGATTGTTGAAAAGATGAAAACTCAGTAGCCTAGAAATAAGGCAACTGAGCTCTACTCTGTATTCAATTTTTAGGAATGAGAAGGTCTAGATAAAACTGGACAACTTCCTGGTATGTAAAGTCTTGTCCTTTTTTGAGCCACCAGGTCAATGTCTCGATAAAGTTGGACACGACCAAGTGTTGGAGGTAAGAAGTAGGCAGATTAGTGTGGGCTTCTTTTAACTCATCAGCCAACATGGGATAGACATGGTGTTCTAGCTCTTTATGGAGTTGACGGAGGAAGTAGTCATTTTTGGAAAATAGCAGACTGGTAACATGGTCCTGGTTTTTCTGAAAATGTAAAAAGATATGTGCGAGGTAGTCCTCGGTAGTAAAGTGTCCTTCCCTTTCAAAGAGATGATGAAAGAGGTAGCGACAGAGCTCATCTAAAAGGAGTTCCTTGCTTTCATAGTGACAGTAAAAAGTAGAACGCCCAACATCTGCTAGGTCAATGATATCCTGAACAGTAGTGGCATCATAGCCTTTGTCGTTCAAAAGTTGTAAAAAAGCTTGATAGATGGCTTTTTTCGTCTTGCTGACTCGACGGTCTCTTTTTGGCATGTAGACACTTGAGACAAACTGTTCAGAACTGAACATGGCTGACAGTTTGCTTCTATCCTTTCTTTGAATTTTATTAGATAATACAAATGAAAGAAGTATGTATATACCCATTATACCAAAGGAGGGAGAGAAATGAGTTCTAAAACATCTATCTGGTTAGCTTTTTTCTTAAATTTAAGCTATGCGATTGTTGAGTTTATCGCAGGAGGAATCTTTGGTTCGAGTGCAGTTCTTGCTGATTCCGTTCATGACTTGGGAGATGCTATAGCCATTGGCATCTCAGCCCTTTTAGAAACAATTTCAAACCGTGAAGAAGATAGACAGTACACCTTGGGTTACAAACGTTTTAGTCTTTTAGGAGCCATGCTAACGGCTGTGATTCTTATGATAGGGTCTGTCCTAGTGATCTTGGAAAATGTCACAAAGATTGTTCACCCGCAACCCGTCAATGAGGAAGGCATCCTCTGGCTGGGAATCATTGCAGTAGCCATTAATGTGCTAGCAAGTCTGGTAGTTCGTAAGGGGAAAACAAAGAACGAGTCAATTCTTAGCCTGCATTTTTTGGAAGACACTCTTGGTTGGTTGGCCGTCATTCTAATGGCGATTATTCTTCGATTTACGGACTGGTATATCCTCGATCCGCTTTTATCACTAGTTATTTCTATCTTTATTCTGTCGAAAGCCATTCCTCGCTTTTGGAGCGCACTGAAAATTTTCCTAGATGCTGTGCCGGAAGGTATTAATATCAAGCAAGTAAAGAGTGGCCTGGAGCGATTGGACAATGTGGCTAGCCTTAATCAGCTTAATCTCTGGACTATGGATGGTTTGGAAAAAAATGCTATTGTCCATGTTTGTATAAAAGAAGTGGGAAATATGGAAGCTTGTAAAGAATCTATTCGAATTTTCCTCAAAGATTGTGGCTTTCAAAATATTACCATTGAAGTTGATGCTGACCTAGAAAGTCACCAAGCACATAAGCGAAAGGTGTGAGTTGGAGCGGAATCATAGAGATTATTAGAGAAACAGCCTTGCTAGAGGTCGTTTTGTAATCCTAATCATTCCTTGTACTTTCTCTCAATGTCAGTCTGGTTCCCAGCATGGTCAGGCTAGGGATTTTGCGACCGTGGAGTACTTCTTTGTTAAGAATATCCATACCTGCTCGGCCCATTTCTTCGGTATAGACAGTGATGCTAGAGAGGGGAGGATAGACCTGCTTGGTCAGGCTGGTGTCGTTAAAGGAAATAAGACTGACGCGGTCTGGCAGGCTGATTCCAGCTTCTTGGAGGGCACGGAGGGCACCGATGGCTAAACTATCACTAGCAGCAAAAAAGGCTGGTGGGAGTTGGTCTCCTAAGCTCTGAATGGCCTCCTTCATCAAGACATAGCCAGACTGGGCAGTAAAGCTTCCTTGAAAGACCAGTTCATCATGATAGATTCCCTTTGCTTGACTGTAGTTCCTGAAATTTTCCAGTCGTTTATCCTCAATGATTTCTTCTTGATCTGTTGTTTCTTCAAGACCTGTTAAAATCCCGATACGGTCCATCCCTTGGTTGAGGAAATAATCGACAACCTGTTTCATGGCAGTGTAAAAGTCCGTGATAATGCAGGTATGTCCTAGTGAAAGAGTATCGCTGTCTAGAAAGACTAGAGGCTTTTGGTATTCTTCAAAGGCAGAAATCTGTGTACGGCTAAACTTTCCGATGCAGAGAATGCCAATCACTTCCTCGCTGAGTGTAAAAGGATGGTCATTAAAATAGCGCAAGATATCATAGTCCAGTTCTTGGGCTCTTTTTTCTATGCCTAGGCGAATCTGGTAGTAGTAGAGGTCGTCCAGCTCCCCTTGTTCGCTGACCCATTGGATAATGGCAATCTTTTGCTTGGGCTTGTGGGACTCGCCTGTCTTGAGGTGTTTGGTGTAGCCCAACTCTTCAGCAACGGTTAAAATACGGTGTCTGGTTTCTTCTGTAACAGATAGGCTCTGGTCGCGGTTTAGGACACGGGATACGGTCGCGATAGAGACAGAGGCTAGCTGTGCAATGTCTTTTAAGGTAGCCATAAATCCTCCTTCTTTAAAGTTAGTATATCATACTTTTCTGCTTTTTACTGATAATTTAGTAAAAGTTTAGTAAAAAGGATTGACCGTGGGAAATCCCTTAGATACAATAGAAGAAAACGATTACACGTTGAGGTGACTTAACGGACAGTAAAAGGAGAAATCATATGACACAACATCTTACTGCTGAAACTCTTCGCAAAGACTTTCTTACTGTTTTTGGTCAAGAAGCAGACCAAACTTTCTTTTCACCAGGTCGTATCAACTTGATTGGTGAGCACACAGACTACAACGGTGGGCACGTTTTTCCGGCTGCCATTTCCTTAGGAACTTATGGGGCTGCTCGCAAACGTGATGACCAAGTCTTGCGTTTCTACTCAGCTAACTTTGAGGACAAGGGCATTATCGAAGTGCCTCTCGCTGACCTCAAGTTTGAAAAAGAGCATAACTGGACCAATTATCCAAAAGGAGTTCTTCATTTCTTGCAAGAAGCTGGACATGTGATTGACAAAGGTTTTGATTTTTATGTTTATGGGAATATCCCAAATGGTGCTGGATTATCTTCTTCAGCTTCCCTTGAACTCTTAACAGGGGTCGTGGCAGAGCATCTCTTTGATTTAAAATTAGAGCGTCTCGATTTGGTTAAAATCGGAAAACAAACAGAAAATAACTTTATCGGAGTCAACTCTGGCATTATGGACCAGTTTGCTATCGGTATGGGTGCAGACCAACGTGCTATTTACCTTGATACCAACACCTTAGAGTATGATTTGGTACCACTTGATTTGAAGGACAATGTCGTTGTTATTATGAACACTAACAAACGCCGTGAATTGGCGGACTCTAAATACAATGAACGTCGTGCTGAGTGTGAAAAAGCAGTGGAAGAATTGCAAATAGCCTTAGATATTCAGACCTTGGGTGAATTAGACGAGTGGGCCTTTGATCAATATAGCTATCTGATTAAAGACGAAAACCGTTTGAAACGTGCTCGCCATGCTGTGCTTGAAAACCAACGTACCCTTAAGGCTCAAGCAGCCCTTCAAGCAGGAGATTTGGAAACATTTGGTCGTTTGATGAATGCGTCACACGTTTCCCTAGAGCATGACTATGAAGTAACTGGTTTGGAATTGGATACTCTTGTTCATACAGCTTGGGCACAAGAAGGAGTTCTCGGTGCTCGCATGACAGGGGCAGGTTTTGGCGGATGTGCCATTGCCTTGGTGCAAAAAGATACTGTTGAGGCCTTTAAAGAAGCTGTAGGCAAACACTACGAGGAAGTAGTTGGATACGCTCCAAGTTTCTATATCGCTGAAGTTGCAGGTGGCACTCGCGTCCTTGACTAGTCAAAAGGAGGCTTTATGGTGACCTTAGTAGATAAATTTGTAACACATGTCATTTCTGAAAGTTCATATGAGGAAATGGATCGCATCTACCTGACCAATCGTGTCTTGGCACGAGTGGGAGACGGTGTTTTGGAAGTTGAGACCGATCTGGATAAATTGATTGACCTCAAGGACCAGCTGGTTGAGGAAGCTGTTCGATTAGAGAAAATTGAGGATAGTCAGACTGCACGTGAAATCCTCGGTGCTGAACTGATGGACTTGGTGACTCCTTGTCCGAGTCAGGTTAATCGTGACTTTTGGGCAACCTATGCCCACTCTCCTGAGCAAGCGATAGCGGATTTTTACCAACTCAGTCAGAAAAATGACTACATTAAACTCAAGGCCATTGCTAAAAATATCGCTTATCGTGTTCCATCTAGTTACGGAGAGCTTGAGATTACCATCAATCTCTCTAAGCCTGAAAAAGATCCGAAAGAGATTGCAGCAGCCAAGTTGGTACAAGCCAGCAATTATCCTCAGTGTCAGCTCTGTCTAGAGAATGAGGGCTACCATGGTCGAGTTAACCACCCAGCTCGCAGCAACCACCGTATTATCCGTTTTGAAATAGCGAGTCAGGAGTGGGGATTCCAGTATTCGCCCTATGCTTACTTTAATGAGCACTGTATTTTCTTAGATGGGGAACATCGTCCCATGGCTATTAGTCGTCAGAGTTTTGAACGTCTGTTGGCTATTGTAGACCAGTTTCCAGGCTATTTTGCTGGCTCTAATGCCGACCTACCGATTGTGGGAGGCTCTATTCTAACTCATGATCACTATCAGGGAGGCCGTCACGTATTTCCTATGGAATTGGCTCCCTTGCAAAAGGCCTTTCGATTTACTGGTTTTGAGCAGGTCAAGGCTGGGATTGTCAAGTGGCCCATGTCAGTGTTGCGTTTGACTTCGAATTCCAAAGAGGATTTGATCAACCTGGCTGATAAGATTTTGCAGGAATGGCGCCAGTATTCAGACCCTGCCGTGCAGATTTTGGCAGAAACAGGCGGGACACCGCACCACACTATCACACCGATTGCTCGTAAGCGTGATGGACAGTTTGAGTTGGACGTAGTCTTGCGGGACAATCAGACATCGCCAGAGCATCCTGACGGCATCTATCATCCTCACAAGGATGTTCAACATATCAAGAAGGAAAATATCGGCTTGATTGAGGTCATGGGCTTGGCAATCTTGCCACCACGTCTGAAAGTAGAAGTGGAGCAAGTCGCTAGCTATCTTGTAGGAGAAGCTGATACAGTTGTCGACTATCATCAGGAATGGGCAGACCAACTTAAAGCACAATATAGAGATTTAACGGATAAAGAAAAAGCCCTTGCAATCGTCAAGGACTCTGTGGGTGCTATCTTTGCACGTGTACTTGAGGATGCAGGGATTTACAAACAAACGGAGCAGGGACAGGCAGCCTTTATGCGCTTTGTAGAACAGGTCGGGATTTTGCCAGACTAGGAGCTTTCTCCTTGCACAGTCCTATAAAAAGTAGTATCATAGTGTCGTTTGAAATATCAGGAGGAAACCATGAAAGATTTTCATTTTGACGCTATATCTGCCTTTGAAAATTACGAAATTGAACAAATGAGAGATGGTCACGTTGTGGTGACGACCAAAGTAGTGGACTCATCGCTCAACTACTATGGCAATGCCCATGGTGGCTATCTCTTTACCCTTTGTGACCAGATTAGTGGTTTGGTGGTCATATCTCTGGGACTTGATGGAGTGACACTTCAGTCCTCTATCAATTACCTCAAGGCAGGAAAACTCGACGATGTGCTGACCATTAAAGGAGAATGTGTCCATCAAGGTCGCACAACCTGTGTAGTGGATGTTGATATCACCAATCAAGAAGGCAGAAATGTCTGCAAAGCAACCTTTACCATGTTTGTCACAGGCCAACGGTCAGAAGACAGACAGGTAAGGATATAGATAACTAAAAAAGAGGCTCGCACCTCTTTTTTAGTTTTAGAGAAATCAATCAATTTCTTTAATAAATTTAGCAATTTCTTTTACAATCTCAGTAACCAAAGCATTTCCCATAAAAAACATTCTCATTTTATCAGATACCTCTACAATAGAACCATCAGATAATTTCTTTTTAGCTGTCCAATCATCTGGGAAGTCCTGAAGTCGTTCAGCTTCAATGGGGGTAATTAATCTATATTTATTATTTACGAATAATAAATGTGTAGAACGATTAACTGTTCCTTTTATGTTGAAAAAATTCAAGCATTAACAGGTTTTAATGAGAAAAAGCAAGATATCTTAAGGGAAAAAATAGTCAAGCAGTGAGAGTTTTTAACGATTTTCTTCTTCATACGATGGAGTGTCAAAATCAAGGTATTGATTTCAGAAGTTCCAGAAACGGAGCAGATTTAGACACTGCTGTGATGGAAATTTTAGACTTGACTGAAGAACAATATATTTTGCATAAACAAACCATTCTAAGGCGTTTAGAGCGTGAACAAAATGGGCATTCCGTTTAATCCAAGACCCCTCGTGGGTTTTTTGAATTTCTTTTAAATATTCTCAAATATGCTATAATAGAACTAGAAAATTTAAGAAACCCGAAGGGTACCCTTCCTTTATTATATTCATAATAAAGGAAGGGTACCCTTCCTTTATTATATTCATAATAAAGGAATCCTATCAGCCCTTCATAAAAATTTAAAGAAGGAATATGGTATGGCAGAGCAAGTAACAAATGAAAAAATGCACCACGAAAGAATGGCAATAAATATCAAAGAGAAGGCTTCTTTAATATGGAATATTGCTGATATTTTACGAGGGCTTTATAAGCCACATGAATACGGTAAGGTTATCCTACCTATGACAGTCATTAAACGTTTGCATGATACCTTGCTTCCGACAAGAGATGATGTGCTTGCGGTTTCGAAATCAGTGACAAATATCAAGGTCACTCAAATCAGAGACAGAAAACTAACGGATGCTTCTGGCTATACATTTTATAATACAAGTCGTTTTACGTTTGAGAATCTGCTAAGTGACCCTGAGAATATTTACGATAACTTCAACTCCTTCCTTAATAGTTTTTCTGAAAATGTTAGAAATATTCTTGATAACTTCGAGTTTGATACAGAGATTTCGAAGATGGCTAATAACGATGCTCTGTTTGCAGTTATTCAAGAGTTTAACAGCAAAAAAGCCTATTTAGGTGCGGACACTGTAACTTCGACGGATATGGGTTACATCTTTGAAGAGCTGGTTCGTCGGTTTTCTGAGAGTTACGGAGAGGACGCAGGGGCTCACTTTACAAGTAGGGATATTATTTACCTGATGACAGACATTCTCCTAATCAATGAAAAACCATCAGATAAACCTATCGTGCGTACGATTTATGACCAAACTATGGGAACATCGCAGATGCTTTCTGCCATGATGGAGCGAATTAAAGCTCTTGATGCTAATGCAGATGTAACCACATTTGGTCAAGAGTTAAACCCAGAAACCTATGCTATTGCCAAGGCAGATACCATGATTCGTGGAGGTAATCCTGACAACATGGCTTTAGGATCTACTCTTTCCAAGGATGCTTTTTCAGGCTATACCTTTGATTACTTGATTTCCAACCCTCCATTTGGTATTGACTGGAAGAAAGACCAGAATGCTGTCAAGGAAGAGGCTGAGTTAGGTGAGAATGGTCGTTTTGGTGCGGGACTACCTAAGATTTCAGATGGTCAGCTTCTTTTTCAGCTAAATGGGATTTCTAAGCTGAAAGATACAGGTCGTATGGCGATTATCCATAATGGTTCAGCTCTATTTTCAGGCAATGCTGGTGGCGGTGAGTCTGCTATCCGTGAGTATGTGATTATGAATGACTGGTTGGAAGCGATTATTCAGTTGCCGACAGACTTGTTTTATAACACTGGTATTTCGACCTACATCTGGATTATCACTAAAAATAAGGCTAAGGAGCGTCAGGGGAAAGTGCAGTTATTGGACGCTAGTAAAGCTTTTGCGAAACGTCGGAAAAATATCGGTAATAAGAGGGTTGACATCAAGAAAGCTCAGCGAGAACTCATCGTGCAGGCTTATGGTGAATTTGCCAATAAAATCTATACTGAAGGTGATACCATGGTAGAGTCTAAAATCTTTGATAATGAGTTCTTTGGCTATCAAAAGGTTACCGTTGAAACACCTCTCTATGACGAAAATAGAACAGTCATTCGCAAGAAAAATGGGCAAGCAGAGCCTGATACCAGCAAACGAGATACAGAGGAAATTCCGCTGATAGAAGATATTGATTCTTATATAAAGAGAGAAGTCTTGCCCTTCAATCCTGATGCTTGGGTTGATAAAAGTAAAACAAAGATTGGTTTTGAAGTTCCATTTACACGCTTGTTCTATAAATACCAAGCACCAGAAAGTTCTGAGGTTATCGCAAAGCGTATCAAAGCACTGGAGGAGAAAATTGTGAAGAATTTTGAAGCTCTGAGTAGTAACGGCGTGGAGGACCTGGGATGAGGAAATTGAAAGACAGCGGTGTTGAGTGGATAGGGGAAATTCCTGAGGAGTGGGAATTAAGGCGATGGAAATATGTACTCAGTGAACGTAAAGAAAAAAATGACCCAATTATTACGAATTTTATCCTATCTTTGTCAGTAGAAAATGGAGTTTTTCCATACTCAGAAAAAACAGGGGGAGGAAATAAGGCTAAAGAAGATTTATCTGCTTATAAAGTAGCACGACCAAACGATATTGTCATGAATAGTATGAATATTCTGGCTGGTGCAGTTGGTCTTTCGAGTTGGTTAGGGGCAGTAAGTCCAGTATATTATACTTATTACTCGGATAATGATAGAGCTGACATCAACTATTATTGCTACCTTTTTCAATCTGAACAATTTCAAAGAAGTTTGTTGGGATTAGGAAATGGTATTTTGATTAAAGAGTCGGGTAATGGGAAATTAAACACTATAAGAATGAGAATCCCATCCGAGAAATTAAATCGGTTGTTAATTCCAATCCCTCCTATTTCCGAACAACAAAGAATTGCAAAGTTTCTTGATGAAAAGACCGCTATAATTGACGATATTATCACAGATACGAAACAAACGATTGCAGAGTTAAAATCATACAAACAGTCTTTAATTTCGGAAATTGTTACTAATGGTATTAATAAAGATGTAAAAATGGTTTCTACCGAGATTGATTGGATTGATGAAATTCCTGAGGGATGGGAAGTTGCAAAAATTAAAAATATATCAAAGTTGAGAAATGAAAAAACGTCTTATGAGAGAGGTCAGAATTTTTTAGCTTTAGAAAAAATGGTTTCATATAAACCAGGATATATCGATTTATTGACTGAAGTCGAAAACGGAAGACAACAAGTTATAAAACAAGGTGATATTGTGTTTAGTAAATTACGTCCCTACCTTGCTAAGGTGGCTTTAGCTGATTTTGATGGACATGGGACAGGTGAATTATTGGTGTTTAATGATATTAAAATTAAGCGTAAACTATTCATGTACAAATTGATTTCTGAACAGATTTTACAACCAGTAAGAGGGACGTCTTATGGAGTGAAAATGCCAAGGGCTAATCCTGATTTTATAATATCATTACCTATTTCTTTTCCAATTTCATTATCTGAGCAGTCTGAAATTGTAAACTATCTTGATCAAAAGACGTCTCAAATTGATACTTTAATTATAGAAAAAGAAAATCTTATATCCGAATATGAGTATTATAAAAAATCAATGATTTATGAGTATGTGACAGGCAAAAAGCAGGTGGACAGCTATGAAAGTTGATTTTGAATTATTGTTAAAACCAAAAATCCAATATGAAGACTTACGCCAGTTGTTTTGGAAATCCTTTGAAAGGGTTCACGACATCAATCGGTTAGAGAAAACCAATACGCTTACTTACTGTTTCCCAGAGGATAACCCGCTACAATTTAAAACAATCATCAGAAAATCAGATAATATCCTTCATTGTCGACTAAAAGCAACAGTTGATATTCACTGGAGGAAGACGTATTTCTATGATAAGTTTAGGGCAAGGATAAGTGGAGTCTTGAGTCAATATTTTGAAGTAACTCATTACTCTGCTGATTTATCAGCCTATTATGCGAAAAAATGCTACTCGACTCTTCTTGACTATGAAACCAACTTAAGAAAGATTTTTTACTTCATTTACCATTTTTATGATGTGACAGATGCGACCGCTGGACGCAAAAAACAAACCTTAAATGCCTATGTTGAAGATTTGGATTTGAGTCAATTAGAAAAACTCTTGTTTGCGAAAGATTGGCTGTTAGTTGGTAAATCTTATGAATTTTGTGGTATTAGTAAAGATAGCAATCTATACGAAAAACTCTCAAAGATAGCTGAAAAGATAGAATTTCGAAGTCTGTGGGAAGTGAATATAAAGCCCTTACTACCTAAGCATGATATTGATGAAGAAGTCATAACGAAGATTAGAAATGTCCGAAATAAGGTCGCTCACCATAAAGAAATGAGCTTTAATGATTGGAAGTTCTGTAAAAATGAAGTTCGGACCTATGCTAATAAATTTCACAAAATTCAAGATGAGCTACTTGAAAGGAAATTTTACAAAAATACAAAGGTTTCAACTGTTGCACTGCAAGGACTTCTTGAAATGTCGAAACAATTTCAAAAAGCGGTTGAAGCTTACACAAAGACAATACAGGCCCACAATGCAATTCTGTTAGGAGAAACAATAGCAAAGGCAATGAAGAGTATAACTATTCCTAGAATTGATATTTCCAAAACCATTGCACCAGCTATGGCCGAGATTGCTAATTCTCATGCTGAACATATATCAAAAATAATGCAAAATACAACTATTCCTCAGATAGGCGTGTTAGGAAATGATGAGCAAGAAAGTTCATCGGAAGACGATGAAGAAGATAAGGAATAATATGGAAGATAATGAAAAACGCTTTGAGCAAGATATCGAAACATGGCTGACCTCGCCAACTGGAGGTTGGACAAAAACGACCTTTCAGGAATCGCACTATGATGCAACTAAGGGATTAGATATAGAAACGCTTATCCAGTTTGTCAAAGAAACCCAAGAAAAGAAATGGGCAAGATATGAAAAAGTAGTAGGGGCTGACCCTGTAGAAAGTTTCTACAAACGCTTTGAGCAGGAAGTTTCTCAGCATGGTATCTTGCATGTTCTTAGAAAAGGTATTAAGGACAGAGGTGTTCATTTTAAGATAGTTCAGCTTCGCCCTTCATCAACCCTAAATGAAGACATCACTAAGGATTATCAAGCCAATAAAACACAAGTAATTAGGCAATTTGCTTACAGTCCCCATAATCGTAACACCATCGATATGGTTCTTTCCATCAACGGAATTCCTCTGATTGCTATTGAGCTTAAAAATCAATTGAAAGGACAATCTGTTGAACACGCTAAAAAACAATTTATGTTTGACCGAGATCCCAAAGAAACAGTTTTTCAGTTTAATCATCGTATTTTAGTTTATTTTGCTGTTGATTTAAATCAAGCTTGGATGACAACAAAGTTATCTGGGAAGAAAACTTTTTTCTTGCCCTTTAATCAAGGTTCAAATGGAGCTGGAAATGTTGGTGGGGCTGGGAACCCAGAAAACTCTACAGGCTATCAAACCGCCTATCTCTGGGAGAATGTGCTACAAAAAGATGCTCTGATGGACATTTTACAGCGATTTATCAACTTAGAAGTCAAGCACGAAAAGGATGCTAGTGGGAAAACGGTAGAAAAACAGACCTTGATTTTCCCACGTTATCATCAGCTTGACGTGGTTCGAAAATTGGTTGCAGATACTAAGCAGAAAGGCTCTGGTCAACATTATCTGATTCAACACTCGGCTGGTTCAGGGAAATCAAACTCCATCGCTTGGTTGTCCTACCATTTACAAAAACTGCATGACGATGATAATCAGCCGATTTTCAATTCGATTATTATCGTAACAGACAGGACTGTCTTAGACCGTCAATTGCAAGAAACAATCACGTCTTTTGATGCGACGACAGGATTAGTTGAAACGATTGGAGATAATAAATCTTCTAAAGATTTACTAAAGGCTATCAATGATGGCAAGCAAATCATCATCACAACTTTGCAAAAATTTCCTGTTATTTATCAAGATGTTGAATCAACAGCTGGAAAACGCTTTGCAGTGATTGTTGATGAGGCTCACTCATCACAGACAGGTTCGGCTTCGCAAAAGTTAAAAATAGCCTTATCAGATAGAGAAGAGGCTTTAAAAGAGTGGGAAGAGCTTGATGAAGAAGAGGTGAGTAAGGCACGAGATAAGGAAGATACACTTAATGATACTCTGCTTGGGCAAGGAAGACATGGAAATATTTCCTTTTATGCTTTTACAGCAACACCAAAAGCAAAAACACTGGAGTTATTTGGTCAACAAATGCCAGATGGAACATTTCAACCTTATCATATCTACTCAATGAGGCAGGCGATTGAAGAAGGTTTTATTTTGGATGTTTTACAGAACTATATGACCTATCATACGGCTTATCAGATTTCGAAATTAGTTCCAGATGACCCTGAATTACCAGCTTCACAAGCTAAACGTGCGATTGCTCGATATGCTGACCTGCATCCTTATAATTTGGCACAAAAGACAGAAGTGATGGTCGAGCTATTTAGGGATAAAACACGCCATGCAATTGGTGGGAAAGGCAAGGCTATGGTTGTAACCTCCTCTCGCTTAGCAGCTGTTCGCTATATGAAGGAATTTAAACGTTACATTAGTGAAAAGGGCTATACGGATATGGATACCTTGGTTGCATTTTCAGGTGAAGTAAGTGATGATGGAGAAGAATATACTGAACCTAAAATGAACGGTATCAAAGAAAACCAACTAAAAGATGCGTTTGCTACGTCTCAGTATAATGTATTGATTGTTGCCGAGAAATACCAAACTGGATTTGATGAACCACAGCTCCACACCATGTTTGTTGATAAAAAACTTCGTGGTGTTAAGGCTGTCCAAACTCTTTCTCGATTAAATCGAACAATGCAAGGAAAGGTGGATACCTTTGTTTTAGATTTTAAGAATACTGCCGAAGAGATTAGAGAGGCATTTCAGCCTTTTTATGAAGCTTCAACTCTTGATCAATCTATCGACCCAAACCTTCTGTACGATGCTAAGGAGAAAATCCGAAAGTATCATCTTTACAACTCTAATGATGTTGAGAGAGTTATCGCTCTTTATCAATCTGCAAATGATATACAAGATGAGAAGTTATTGGGGAGATTGGCGAATAGTTTTCAATCTATAGTTGGAAGATACGACCAGCTGGCAGATTCAGTGAAATACGAGTTTAGAACTCTCTTGCGAGGTTTTAGAGAAAAGTATAATTACATTTCTCAGCTAGTTCGTTTATTTGATAAAGAACTGCTTTCAGAGTATATTTTTATCAACTATTTGATTTCTTTACTTCCGACAAATAGTCAAGAAGTTGTTGATATTTCAGATAAAGTTCGTATGGATTATTATAAACTTGTCAGGGATAATGAGGAATCTATTCTTTTGGTTAAAGAGGAAAGTCCTATTTATAACCAGCAAAAAAGTATCAATCCTGCTGTAAAACCACCAGAAGAAAAAGATACGTTGACAGAAATTTTAAATAAAATCAACTCACAATTTCCAGATGTATTTACCGAAGAAGACCAAGTTATTTTGGACTTGATTGTCAAACAAGTCGTTCAAAATCCAAGTGAACGCCAACGTTCGATAGCTAAAAGTAATGACTATGCTATGTTTAAAAACTCGTTATTTCCTAAAGAATTTGAAGATTTGATTATAAATCTTTCACAGTCTAGCGAGGAAACATTTGAAAAACTATTTTCAAATGAGGAGATTTTTAAGTTTATTATGGCGACCTCAGCACAGGAAGCCTATAAAAAATGGCGAAGTGATATTAAAGCTTAAATACAATATCGTTGTGAGAGAGTAAAAAACAACTCATGTTTAAATGGCATGAGTTGTTTTTCGTAAGGTTTATAGATTTCTACTTATTTTGATTTCTTTACTTGAAAATTATTTTTTAAGATTTTCATCATATTCTCTATTGATTGGCTATTTTCTTCTAGTGTTGGAGAATTACGACTTTTACCAGAATATAAATTAGTATCTTCACCAGGACGGTCTAAATAATTTCTAATATAAGTAGACATTGATTGGTCGGTATACTTATTGTGGGTGTTTTAGTTTTGCTTTATTGGTATGTCTATCATAACTCTCTATAGGAGAAGAGTCAAGCACTTTTTCACGAAAACTCCAACGACTTGAAATCGCTGGGGTTAAGGGGCTAGAGTTGGTTAGTTGTTGGACTGCTGGGTGAGGTGTGGACATTATAATCAACTTGTGATAAACAAAAAAAGAGGCTCACACCTCTTTTTCTTATTTCTTTTTATGATTTAATACGGCATTGAGGACAATGGCCAGTAGGCTGGCTACGACGATTCCGTTTGAGAAGAACATTTGGAAGGCTGTCGGCATGCTGACAAAGAGATTACTGTTGTTGAGTCCGACACCTGCAGCGATTGAAACAGCTGCGATAAGGAAGTTATGTTCATTGTTAGCAAAGTCAACACGGGCGAGGATTTGCATCCCTTGAATCGATACAAAACCAAACATCACCAACATAGCACCACCGAGGACAGGACTTGGAATGATTTGGGCAAGGGCGCCAAACTTAGGAAGGAGTCCAAGGAGAACCAGGAAACCAGCTGCGTAGTAGATTGGCAGGCGAGTCTTGATACCTGACAATTTAACCAAACCAACGTTTTGTGAAAATCCTGTGTAAGGGAAGGTGTTAAAGATTCCTCCGAGAAGTACGGCCAAACCTTCTGCGCGGTAACCGTTGCGAAGGCGCGTGCTGTCGATTGGATCTTTCGTGATATCAGACAAGGCTAGGTAAACACCTGTTGACTCAACCATAGACACCGTTGCGATGATACACATCATGACAATAGATGAGATTTCAAAGGTTGGCATCCCAAAGTAGAGGGGAGTTGGGACATGGACAAGCGGTGCTGCAGCAACAGGAGAGAAGTCCACCAAGCCCATGCTAGCAGCGATGGCAGTTCCGACAACCAGGCCAATCAAAATAGAGATAGACTTGATAAATCCTTTGGTAAAGATGTTAATCAAGAGGATAATCAGAACAGTGATAGCTGCAAGTAAGAGACTTTGACCAGTTGGCTCTGGAACGTTATTTCCCATATTTCCAATAGCGACAGGAATCAAGGTTAAACCAATCGTGGTAATAACAGATCCAGTTACGATTGAAGGGAAAAGATTGGCTACTTTTGAGAAAATGCCTGAAACAAGAACCACGTAAATCCCTGATGCAATAAGGGCACCAAACATAGCGCCACTTCCATGGCTTT
The DNA here is from genome assembly GCF_003942765.1 of Streptococcus mitis. Lineage (GTDB taxonomy): Bacteria > Bacillota > Bacilli > Lactobacillales > Streptococcaceae > Streptococcus > Streptococcus mitis_BE. The sequence continues at coordinate 82,135 of NZ_RJNW01000006.1, read as the reverse complement.
GCCCAATCATAATCAAGGGAGCTACCGACTGGAAGGCAACTCCAAGAACGACTGGGAGTCCAATCCCAAAGTATTTGTTGAGTTGGAGTTGGAGGAAGGTTGCTACCCCACACATGAAGATATCTGTAGAAATCAGGTAGGTCAACTGCTCAGCTGAATAGCCAAGTGCTGTCGCAATCATGATGGGAACTAGGATAGATCCTGAGTACATGGCTAGTAAGTGCTGCAAGCCAAGAATGGCTGCTTGCGAGTGTTTTTCTTGAGTTTGCATTAGAGATCTGCCTCCTTAAATACGACCTGACCATTTTCAAAACGATCCAAGCGAGCAAGTGATAGGACAGGATAGCCTGCTTTTTCAAGCAAATCACGGCCATCTTGGAAGGATTTTTCAATCACGATACCGATAGCTTCGACTGTGACACCGGCTTGTTCGATGATTTGAATCAAACCTTTAGCCGCTTGGCCATTAGCAAGGAAATCGTCAATAATCAAGACCTTGTCCTCTGGTGAGAGGAATTTTCCAGCGATAGAAACGGTGCTGGTCACCTGCTTGGTAAAGGAGTAAACTTCTGCAGTCAAGATGCCTTCGTTCATGGTGATGTTTTTAGCTTTCTTTGCGAAAATCATGGGAACGTTTAAGGCTTCGGCAGTAAAAATAGCTGGGGTAATGCCTGAAGCTTCAATGGTCACGACCTTGGTAATGCCAGCAGAAGCAAATTTTTCCGCAAAAACCTTACCAATCTCTCTCATCAAGCTAAAGTCAACTTGGTGGGTTAAAAAGGAATCCACCTTGAGGATGTTGTCACCCAAGATATGCCCATCCTTGAGGATGCGCTCTTCTAATAATTTCATAAGACCTCCTAAAGTCTAAAAGCCAATTTACTTGTTGTTTAAATGTTTCTATAGTGATCCCTTTTGCTAGTACTATATATTTGATAAAACTATTACGAGCGAAGCGAGTCTTATCAAATATTTCCCGTTGTAGTGGTATCATAGACAATAATCTTGTTATTGTCTATGACGGGATTTTTGAGACTTTTGGCTCAAAAATTAGGGATGAAATTCCGAAGGAAGTTGCTCCCGTCCGCACTAATTAAGGGAAATATTAAAAATATTCAAAAAAGACCTACTTAATCTCTAAGTAAGTCCCCAAAATAGGCATGGCAAAAACGACCATACCTCACTTCTGACTTACTTATTGTTAGGTGTTCCGGCACCTTGTAGAAACATCGTGCCAATTCACGACATAAACAAGTAAAATGATATTCAATTTCAAATAGGCTTGAGCCAACGTTTTTATTTTACACTAAATAACTTTAGAAATCAAATGTTTTGTTAGTGTTTTGGTTTGAAAAAACGAACAAATATAATAAAAATGGGGAAAAATTAACTTATTGGCTAACATTTAGAAGGTTTTTCCATCATAAAAGGCATATTATCAAGTTTTTAAACACTTGACAATATGCCTTTTTAACTTTAAAGACTTTTTCCAAATCTTTATTATTCTACTCGCTAAATCTTAAAAAATAGCCATCTGGATCCAAAACTGCAAACTCATGAGGATAGATATAGTAATCTCCAACACGAAACTTTCTTTTAGTTAAGGGACGATGGATAGGATAGTCAGCTTCTAGCAGTTTTTGGTGGAGCTGAGGAACATCTGCAATGCCAAAGGAAATATTGACACCGCGCCCGAAAGGATAGGTCAGCTGAGCTAATTCTTCTGCGCTGCCTTCTTCTAGCATAAGTTGGCAGTCTTCAAGCGAGAGGAAGAGAAATTTCTCCTCTGGACGCTCGTATTCGACAGAGAAGCCCAGCAAGTCACAGTAGAAGTAGCGCGACTTTTCGATGTTGGATACCACAAATTCGGGGATGACAGCTTGATAGTCCATTAGCTTTCTCCTTAGAGTTCAATCTCCAAGACAATGGGTGTATGGTCTTGTCGAGCACCTGAGTCAATCATATCTGACTTGGTCACCTTGTCAGCGATACGATTACTTGTGAGCCAGTAGTCGATTCTCCAGCCTGTATTGTTGATTTTGGAAGTCTTGCTGCGTTGTGCCCACCAAGTGTAGCGTTCTGGAACATCGCCGTGAAGATGACGGAAGGTGTCGGTAAATCCTGTTGCCAAGAGATTGGTAAATCCAGCACGTTCCTCGTCGGTAAATCCTGGTGAACGGCGGTTGCTGGCAGGATTTGCAAGGTCGATTTCATTGTGGGCCACGTTGTAGTCACCGGTCGCAAGGACTGGTTTTTCTTTGTCCAGTTCAGCTAAGTATTCTGCATATTTGACATCCCAGACTTGGCGTTCTTCCAAACGTTTGAGGCCGTCGCCAGCGTTTGGAGTGTAAACTTGGGTCACGAAAAATTCATCAAATTCTAGAGTGATGATGCGGCCTTCCAAGTCCATGGTAGAAGGAGCACCGATTTCTGGGAAAGTGACAGTAGGTGTAAGTTCTTTCTTATAAAGGAACATGGTTCCAGCATAGCCTTTACGGGCAGGTTCTTGGGAAGAGCGCCACGTGTTTTCGTAGTCTGGGAAGAGTTCAGCTAAAATTTCCAAGTGTTTCTTGGTAGGCCCCTTGGCAGAAAGCTTGGTTTCTTGGATAGCGATGATATCAGCATTTTCAGCGATCAAGGTTTGTAGTACTTCTTGGGACAATTTGGCACGAGCTGAGTCACTAGTTAGGGCAGCATTGAGGGAATCAATATTCCATGAGATGAGTTTCATAAAGTTACCTTTTTCATTCAGATTATAGATTTTATTATACCAAAAAAAGGTCCATTTCCCCAACGTATGGCTTGAAAAATCACTCTCTTTCGTTTATAATTAAGAATGATTTTATGAAAGGGAGTGAAAATAAATGAAATTTTACTCATATGACTATGTACTTAGCCAAATCAGTCAGCAAAATGGAATGATGATTGGCTTTGGGATTGTGCTCCTAGCTATCACAGGATTTTTTGCTTTTAAAGCCTATCGAGATAAAAAGGGGACTAAGTTTCGGGAATTGGTCATGATTTTGGCCTTGACCTTGGTGGCCATGCTTTTGGTGACAATCTCAAAATACCAGACCAATCAAGCCTCTAACAACCAATTTCAAACTTCCCTTCATTTCATAGAGGTTGTTTCCAAAGACTTGGGAGTGGATAAATCAGAAGTTTATGTCAATACTTCTGCAGCCACTGATGGAGCACTTATCAAGGTAGGTTCAAATTTCTATCGTGCCATGAACGGGAGCCAACCAGACAAGTATCTTTTAGAGAAATTAGAATTGCATCAAACAGACGCTATTGAATTGGTGGAGGTAAACAAATGACACTCAATTATATGGAAATTTTAATCAAACTGGCCTTGGGTCTTTTCTCTCTTGTTTTTGTTATTAATGTGACAGGAAAGGGGAATCTAGCACCTAACTCTGCTACAGACCAAATTCAGAACTATGTTCTTGGTGGTATCATCGGTGGGGTGATTTACAATAGTTCAATCAGCATTCTGCAGTACGCAGTGATTTTGATGATGTGGACGATTTTGGTCTTGACCCTCAAGTGGCTCAATAACAATGTTCGTTTTGTCAAACGCTTGATTGATGGAAAACCAACTCTCCTTATCAAAAATGGGCAGATTGACCCAGAAGCCTGTCGTTCAGTTGGTTTGTCTGCAGCAGAAGTTGCTCTCAAACTTCGTAGCCAAGGAATTTTCCAGATGAAACAGGTCAAACGAGCTGTGCAGGAGCAAAATGGCCAACTCATCGTGGTCCAAATGGGAGATGAAAATCCTAAGTATCCAGTTGTGACTGACGGTGTGATTCAAGTTGATGTTTTGGAATCGATTGGTCGTAGCGAAGAGTGGTTGCTTGATAACCTCAACAAGCAAGGACATGACAATGTAGCCAATATCTTTATCGCTGAGTATGACAAGGGTGCGGTCACAGTCGTAACCTATGAATAAGAAAAACCTGGGGTCTTGGCCTCAGGTTTCAATTTGCAATCAGAAAGGGATTTTATGTCCATTATTCAAAAACTTTGGTGGTTTTTCAAGTTAGAAAAACGCCGTTATCTAGTCGGGATTGTGGCCCTGGTTTTGGTTTCCGTCCTCAACCTCATTCCCCCCATGGTTATGGGGCGGGTCATTGATGCCATCACATCGGGGCAATTAACCCAGCAGGACCTCCTTTTTGACCTATTTTACTTGCTTCTTGCAGCCTTTGGTATGTACTATCTGCGCTATGTTTGGCGTATGTATATCCTCGGGACTTCCTACCGTTTGGGACAGATTATGCGCTCTCGCTTATTTGAGCATTTTACAAAAATGTCTCCAGCTTTTTATCAGACTTATCGGACAGGGGACCTGATGGCGCATGCCACCAACGATATCAATGCCTTGACTCGTCTGGCAGGGGGAGGGGTTATGTCAGCGGTTGATGCCTCAATCACAGCTTTAGTGACCTTGTTGACCATGCTCTTTAGCATTTCATGGCAGATGACCTTGGTTGCCATTCTTCCCCTGCCTTTCATGGCTTATGCGACCAGTCGTCTAGGGAGAAAGACCCACAAGGCCTTTGGCGAATCCCAAGCTGCCTTTTCCGAACTTAATAACAAGGTACAGGAGTCTGTATCAGGTATTAAAGTGACCAAGTCTTTCGGTTACCAGGCGGACGAGCTCAAGTCCTTTCAGGCAGTCAATGAATTGACCTTCCAAAAGAACCTGCAAACCATGAAATACGATAGTCTCTTTGACCCCATGGTTCTCTTGTTTGTTGGTTCATCCTATGTGTTAACCCTCTTGGTCGGCTCCTTGATGGTTCAGGAAGGGAAGATTACAGTTGGAAATCTAGTAACCTTTATCAGCTATTTGGATATGTTGGTTTGGCCTCTCATGGCCATTGGTTTCCTCTTTAATATCACTCAAAGAGGAAAGGTTTCCTACCAGCGGATTGAGGAACTTTTGTCTCAGGAATCACCTGTACAAGACCCTGAGTTTCCTCTAGACAGTATTGAAAATGGGCGCTTGCAGTATGTCATTGATAGCTTTGCCTTTGAAAATGAGGAAACACTGACAAATGTTCACTTTAGTCTGGAAAAAGGGCAAACATTGGGCTTGGTTGGTCAAACAGGCTCTGGAAAAACGTCCTTGATTAAGCTCCTCTTACGTGAATACGATGTGGATAAGGGTGCTATTTACCTAAACGGTCATAATATTCGTGACTATCGTCTGACAGATCTTCGTAGTCTTATGGGCTATGTTCCTCAGGACCAGTTCCTCTTTGCGACTTCTATTTTAGACAATATCCGATTTGGCAATCCTAACTTGCCCCTTTCAGCGGTCGAGGAAGCGACTAAGCTAGCTCAAGTTTATCAAGACATTGTAGACATGCCTCAAGGATTTGATACACTGATTGGTGAAAAGGGAGTCAGTCTTTCTGGAGGTCAAAAGCAGCGTCTGGCCATGAGTCGAGCTATGATTTTAGACCCTGATATCTTGATTTTAGACGATTCTTTGTCCGCCGTGGATGCCAAGACAGAGTATGCGATTATCGACAACCTCAAGGAGACGCGAAAGGACAAGACAACCATTATTACGGCTCATCGCCTGAGTGCAGTTGTCCATGCAGATTTGATTTTAGTCCTGCAAAATGGTCAAATTATCGAACGAGGCAGGCACGAAGACTTGCTAGCTATGGATGGCTGGTATGCACAAACCTACCAGTCTCAGCAGTTAGAAATGAAAGGAGAAGAAGATGCAGAATAAGAAAGAACAATGGACTGTATTGAAGCGCTTGATGTCTTATCTCAAGCCCTATGGACTCTTGACCTTTTTGGCACTAAGTTTTCTCCTAGCGACTACGGTCATCAAAAGTGTCATTCCCCTTGTGGCTTCCCACTTTATAGACCAGTATCTCAGCAATCTCAATCAACTCGCTGTGACCGTTTTACTGGCCTATTATGGCCTTTATATCCTACAAACTCTGGTCCAGTATGTCGGTAATCTTCTCTTTGCACGGGTATCCTACAGCATTGTTAGAGATATTCGTCGAGATGCCTTTGCCAATATGGAAAAGCTGGGTATGTCTTATTTTGACAAGACGCCAGCAGGATCTATCGTCTCTCGTTTGACAAATGACACCGAGACTATTAGTGATATGTTTTCGGGGATATTATCCAGCTTTATCTCAGCAGTTTTCATCTTTCTGACAACCCTTTATACCATGTTGGTGTTGGATTTTCGTTTGACAGCTTTGGTCTTGCTCTTTCTCCCCTTGATTTTCATTTTGGTCAATCTCTATCGGAAAAAATCAGTGAAAATCATTGAGAAAACCAGAAGTCTCTTGTCAGATATCAATAGCAAGCTGGCTGAAAACATCGAGGGAATCAGAATAATCCAGGCCTTTAATCAAGAGAAGCGCCTACAGTCAGAGTTTGATGAAATCAACCAAGAACACTTGGTCTATGCCAACCGTTCTGTAGCCTTGGATGCCCTCTTTTTGAGACCTGCCATGAGTTTGCTGAAACTGCTAGGCTATGCAGTCTTGATGGCCTATTTTGGTTACCGTGGTCTTTCTATCGGGATAACGGCCGGAACTATGTATGCCTTTATCCAGTATATCAATCGCCTCTTTGATCCCTTGATCGAGGTGACGCAAAACTTTTCAACCCTTCAAACGTCTATGGTGTCTGCAGGCCGTGTTTTTGCCTTGATTGACGAGAAGACCTATGAGCCTCATCAAAAAAATGGGCAAACAAAAATCAAAGAAGGCAATATTCAATTTGAACATGTGTGCTTCTCATATGATGGAAAACATCCGATTCTGGATGACATTTCTTTCTCTGTTAATAAGGGTGAAACCATAGCTTTTGTAGGGCATACAGGTTCTGGGAAATCGTCTATTATCAATGTCCTCATGCGCTTTTATGAATTCCAGTCAGGGCGAGTTCTCTTAGATGGTGTGGACATTAGGGACTACAGTCAGGAAGAGCTGAGAAAAAATATCGGTCTAGTCTTGCAGGATCCCTTCCTCTATCATGGGACCATTAAGTCCAATATCGCCATGTACCAAGAAATCAGTGATGAGCAGGTAAAGGACGCAGCTACCTTCGTGGATGCAGATTCCTTTATTCAAGAACTTCCTCAGGGATATGACGCCCCTGTTTCTGAGCGTGGCTCCAGTTTTTCAACAGGTCAGCGTCAGCTTCTTGCCTTTGCCAGAACAGTCGCCAGTCAGCCTAAAATTCTGATTTTGGATGAAGCGACAGCCAATATTGACTCTGAAACAGAAAGCTTGGTTCAAGCTTCTCTGGCTAAGATGAGACAGGGACGAACAACCATTGCCATTGCCCACCGCCTTTCTACCATCCAAGACGCCAACTGCATCTATGTTTTGGACAAGGGGCGAATTATTGAGAGTGGAACCCACGAGGAACTCTTGGCTCTGGGAGGAACCTATCACAAGATGTATAGCTTGCAGGCCGGGGCCATGGCCTAATACTCTTTGAAAATCTCTTCAAACCACGTCAGCTTTATCTGCAACCCAAAAGCTGTACTTTGATTTTCATTGAGTGTAAGAAGGAAATCCTTCAAATTACAGATTTCTTTCACCGCCTTTTCCATTTTGTGGTATAATGAAAAATGTTGACAAATAGTATAATAAAAACAAAGGAGAAACAGCATGCTGAAATGGGAAGACTTGCCCGTGGAAATGAAATCAAGCGAGGTTGAGTCTTACTACCAGCTTGTCTCTAAAAGGAAGGGTTCGCTGATTTTCAAGCGTTGTTTGGACTGGGTTTTGGCCTTGGTTGTACTGGTTCTGACCTCTCCCATCTTTCTCATTTTGAGCATTTGGATCAAGTTGGATAGCAAGGGACCAGTGATTTACAAGCAAGAGCGTGTGACCCAGTACAACCGTCGGTTCAAGATTTGGAAGTTCCGTACCATGGTGACGGATGCGGATAAAAAAGGGAGTCTGGTGACTTCTGCTAACGATAGTCGTATTACCAAGGTTGGCAATTTCATCCGCCGTGTGCGTTTGGACGAACTGCCTCAGCTGGTCAATGTCCTTAAAGGTGAAATGTCCTTTGTTGGTACACGACCTGAAGTGCCACGCTACACAGAGCAGTATAGCTCTGAAATGATGGCAACCTTGCTCTTACCAGCAGGGATTACCTCTCCAGCCAGCATCAACTACAAGGATGAGGACACTATTATCAGTCAAATGACCGAAAAAGGCCTGTCAGTTGACCAAGCCTATGTAGAGCATGTTCTTCCTGAAAAGATGCGCTATAACCTTTCTTATCTCCGAGAATTTAGTTTCCTTGGAGACATCAAAATCATGTTTCAAACCGTGTTTGAAGTGCTAAAATAAAGTAGTCATAAGAAAATGAGTACAGATAAAAGGAGCAAATCAATGCCAAATTACAATATTCCATTTTCACCTCCCGATATTACAGAAGCAGAAATTGCTGAAGTAGCGGATACCCTGCGTTCTGGTTGGATCACAACAGGTCCTAAGACAAAAGAACTGGAGCGTCGCTTGTCTCAATATACACAGACGCCTAAGACTGTCTGCCTCAATTCTGCAACTGCCGCTCTTGAGTTGATTTTGCGTGTTTTGGAAGTGGGACCTGGTGATGAAGTCATCGTTCCAGCCATGACTTATACAGCTTCATGTAGTGTCATCACTCACGTGGGAGCAACCCCTGTCATGGTGGATATCCAAGCAGATACGTTTGAGATGGATTATGACTTGCTGGAGCAAGCCATTACTGAAAAGACTAAGGTGATCATCCCAGTAGAGCTCGCAGGGATTGTTTGCGACTATGACCGTTTGTTCCAAGTCGTGGAGAAAAAAGGTGACCTCTTTACCGCTTCAAGCAAGTGGCAAAAGGCCTTTAACCGTATTGTGATTGTCTCTGATAGTGCCCACGCTTTGGGATCAACTTATAAAGGACAACCAGCCGGTTCTATCGCTGACTTTACTTCCTTCTCATTCCATGCGGTTAAGAACTTTACAACGGCAGAAGGTGGAAGTGCCACTTGGAAAGCCAATCCAGCGATTGATGACGAAGAGATGTACAAGGAATTTCAGATTCTTTCGCTTCATGGTCAAACTAAGGATGCTCTTGCTAAGATGCAACTGGGGTCATGGGAATACGATATCGTCACACCAGCCTACAAGTGCAATATGACAGATATCATGGCTTCCCTTGGTTTGGTACAATTGGACCGTTACCCTAGCTTGCTTGACCGTCGTAAGGAAATCGTGGATCGCTATGATCGTGGTTTTGCAGGTTCTCGTATTCATCCATTGGCACACAAGACTGATACTGTAGAATCTTCACGCCACCTCTACATCACCCATGTAGAAGGAGCGAGCTTAGAAGAACGCAATCTTATCATCCAAGAATTAGCTAAAGCAGGAATTGCAAGTAATGTACACTACAAACCACTTCCGCTCTTGACAGCCTATAAGAATCTTGGCTTTGATATGACGAACTATCCTAAGGCTTATGCCTTCTTTGAAAATGAAATTACGCTCCCTCTTCACACTAAATTAAGCGATGAAGAAGTGGACTATATCATTGAGACTTTCAAAACAGTTTCTGAAAAAGTGCTAACTTCATCAAAAAAATTGTAAAAAAGTCTTGACAAAGAAAAAACAAAGTATTAAAATAAGTTCAACAAATCAGAAAAGTAACTATTTTTGATCTTCAGGGAGCCTGTGGTGATTGTGAACAGGTGGTTGGAAGTAGTGAAAGTGGGCTGATTTTAAAAATGAATTTGAAACAATGAAAATTCGGTGCGCACACCTTACAGTGCAACTTGTTGTTAGACAAGGCAGAGATGTAAAGGGGAATAGTCCCTTTATAATTGAGGTGGCACCGCGTTACCAACGCCCTCACACGGAAGTATATTCTGTGTGTGGGCTTTTTTCATATCTTGGAACTAATACAGAAAGAGGAAAATTTTATGACAACTAAAGGTTATTTTGGACAATTTGGTGGTAGTTTTGTACCGGAGCCGATTCAGGCTTTGTTGGATGAGTTGGAAGTGACATTTGACAAGTACAAGGATGATCCAGAATTTTTGGCAGAATTTCGCCATTACTTAAAGGACTATTCCGGTCGCGAAACACCGCTCTATTTTGCAGAAAGTTTGACAGAGCACCTAGATGGAGCTAAGATTTATCTCAAGCGTGAAGACCTTAACCACCTTGGTTCTCACAAGCTCAATAACGTTTTAGGACAAATTCTTTTGGCTAAACGCATGGGCAAAAAACGAGTGATTGCTGAAACAGGAGCTGGTCAACACGGTGTTGCGACAGCAGCGGCTGCGGCCAAGTTTGGTATGGCCTGTGATGTCTATATGGGGGCAGAAGATGTGGAGCGTCAACGTCTCAATGTCTTCCGCATGGAGATGATGGGAGCAACTGTTCACGCAGTTGAAACGGGGACACGAACTCTTAAGGATGCGGTTGATGCAGCCTTTGGAGCATGGATGAATGACCTTGAAGCCTTCTATGTTTTGGGATCTGCTGTGGGTCCTCACCCTTATCCTACAATTGTTCATGAATTCCAAAAAGTCATCAGTGAAGAATCTCGCAGTCAAATCTTGGAAAAAGAAGGCCGTTTACCAGACTACGTTATTGCCTGTGTAGGTGGTGGTTCCAATGCCATCGGTGCTTTTTCACAGTATGTGGCTGATGAAGAAGTCAAATTGGTTGGGGTCGAAGCTGCTGGGCACGGACTTGATACAGACAAGCACGCAGCTACTATGACAAAAGGTAGTATCGGAATTGTCGACGGTATGAAGACCTATGCAGTCTTTAAGGAAGATGGAGAGCTGGCTCCAGTTTACTCTATCTCAGCTGGTTTGGACTATCCAGGGGTTGGCCCAGAACACGCTTACTTTAAAGATTCAGGTCGCGTGGAATATGTCGCTGCGACAGACGAAGAAGCTGTTCAAGCCTTGCTCCTTCTCAGCAAGACAGAAGGAATTATCCCAGCGATTGAAAGTTCGCACGCCATCGCAGAAGCGGTTAAACGTGCACCGAAACTAAGTAAGGATGACATTATCATCATCAATGTCTCTGGTCGTGGAGACAAGGACGTAGCTGCGATTGCAGACTACCTAGAAGCTAAAAAATAATAGATGGAAAAATTACAGTCCTTTCTCTCACAGAGAGCTTGTGGTTGCTGGAAACAAGCAGAGAAAGCTGTAAGGTTGGGTCCATCTGAAACGAGAGAAGAAAACATAATTCTCAAGGGAGTGCCCTTTATCGCACAGCCTGTTACAGGAAGGTTCTGAGACAGGAATGAGAGATAGGAGAAATCCTATAATTGAGGTGGCACCGCGAATTTCGTCCTCACGCAAGTTATTTTGCGTGGGGATTTTTCATACAGTCGCCACGGACTAGAAGTAGAACTGAAAGGGAAATTACAATGGAACGAATCATTCATGGAGATGTCTTATCACCAATCTTGGCTTATATGCGCCTAAAGGGGCAACACAAGGTTATCTTAGAGAGTATTCCGAGAGACAAGGAAACAGCTCGTTTTTCTATCCTAGCCTATAATCCAGTTTTTGAGATTAAGTTTGAAAATGGAGTTCTTTATCAAAATGGTCAAGTGATTGATCGGGATCCCTTGGATTTCCTTTATGAAGTGACTCATAAGAGCCAGCACCATTCAGACCTACCTTTTGGTGGGGGAGCCATTGGTTTTGTTGGTTACGATATGATTTCGCTTTATGAAGAAATTGGTCAAATTCCTGAAGATACAATTGGAACGCCAGACATGCATTTCTTTGTCTATGAGAGTTACATGGTCTTTGACCACAAGAAGGAAAAAATCCATGTCATCGAGGATGCTCTTTATAGTGAGCGTAGCCAAGAAGACTTGGAAGAAGCCTTGAACCAAGTGCTTGAGGAATTACGCATTCCTGCTCCAAATGAATTTGAAGACTTGGATCTATCTCTGTTAGACTTCAAACCCCATATCGCTCCTCAGAAGTTTGAGGAAATGGTGGAAACGGCTCGTGACTTGATACGTAATGGCGATATGTTCCAATGTGTACTTAGTCAACGCTTCTCAGCAGAAGTGACTGGAAATCCATTTGACTTCTACAGAAATCTCCGCGTGACTAATCCTTCTAATTACCTTTATTTCTATGATTTTGGGGATTATCAAATCATCGGAGCTAGTCCAGAAAGTTTGGTTTCTGTCAAAAATGGCATCGTGACAACCAATCCGATTGCAGGTACGCGACCAAGAGGAGCTACGGATGAAGAAGACAAGGCTTTGGCGACAGACCTGCTTTCGGATGAGAAGGAAACAGCAGAGCATCGAATGTTAGTAGACTTGGGTCGTAATGATATTGGCCGCATCTCTGAAACGGCCAGTGTCCAAGTCACTAAGTATATGGAAGTGGAGCTCTTCCGTTATGTTATGCATTTGACCAGTGTGGTCAAGGGGCGTTTGCTTCCAGAACTCACTGCCATGGATGCCTTGAAATCAACACTTCCTGCTGGAACCGTTTCTGGAGCACCAAAGATTCGAGCGATGAGACGCATCTATGAACTGGAAACAGAAAAACGTGGCGTATACGCAGGAGCAATCGGCTACTTGTCTGCGACGGGTGATATGGATTTCGCCATTGCCATCCGAACCATGATTCTCAAAAATCAAACAGCTTATGTGCAGGCTGGGGCAGGGATTGTCTACGACTCCATCGCCCAAAACGAATACCAAGAAACCATTAACAAAGCAAAATCTATGACTAGAATTGGAGAACTAAGACCATGATTTTATTGATTGACAACTATGATTCTTTTACCTATAACTTGGCCCAATACATTGGGAATTTTGCAGAAGTACAGGTCTTGAGAAATGATGATCCCAAGCTGTATGAAGAAGCTGAAAAAGCAGATGGTCTGGTCTTTTCTCCTGGTCCTGGTTGGCCAGTTGATGCTGGAAAGATGGAAGACATGATTCGTGATTTTGCTGGCAAGAAGCCGATTCTTGGGATTTGTTTGGGTCACCAAGCCATTGCAGAAGTCTTTGGTGGTAAGTTAGGTTTGGCTCCAAAAGTCATGCATGGGAAACAGAGCAATATCAGCTTTGAAGCGCCATCTGTTTTGTATCAAGGCATTGAGGATGGCCGTGCGGTCATGCGTTACCACAGTATTTTAATTGAAGAAATGCCAGAAAACTTTGAAGTGACAGCTCGTTCGACTGATGACCAAGCCATCATGGGGATTCAACACAAAACACTTCCAATTTATGGCTTCCAGTACCATCCAGAGAGCATTGGAACGCCAGATGGCTTGTCTTCTATTCGGAATTTTATCGAGAAGGTTGTAAAGTGAGGAAACTAGGATGAAAGAGATTATTGAAAAACTAGCAAAATTTGAAAATTTATCAGGTGTGGAAATGACGGATGTCATTGAGCGTATCGTAACTGGGCGTGTAACTGAAGCGCAGATTGCTTCTCTCCTTTTGGCTCTTAAGATGAAGGGGGAAACACCTGAAGAACGCACAGCCATTGCCCAAGTCATGAGAGGACATGCCCAACATATTCCAACTGAGATTCATGATGCCATGGACAACTGTGGTACAGGTGGGGACAAGTCTTTCAGCTTTAACATTTCCACAACTGCAGCCTTTGTCTTGGCTGGTGGCGGTGTTCACATGGCCAAGCATGGTAACCGCTCGATTTCTTCTAAATCTGGTTCTGCAGATGTTCTCGAAGCCTTGGGAATCAACCTGGATCTCAAACCAGCTGAACTAGGTAAGGTTTTTGATAAAACTGGCATCGTCTTTCTCTTTGCAAAAAATATGCATCCAGCTATGAAATACATCATGCCAGCTCGTTTGGAACTAGGAATTCCAACAATCATGAACTTGACTGGTCCTCTGATTCACCCAATGGCTTTGGAAACACAGCTTCTTGGTATTAGTCGTCCAGAACTTCTAGAAAGTACAGCTCAGGTTTTGAAAAATATGGGTCGCAAACGTGCCATCGTTGTTGCTGGACCAGAAGGATTGGACGAAGCTGGTTTGAATGGAACAACCAAAATTGCACTTCTTGAAAATGGCGAAATCACCTTATCAAGCTTTACTCCGGAGGATTTAGGGATGGAGCGCTACGCTATCGAAGATATTCGTGGAGGCAATGCTCAGGAAAATGCAGAAATTTTGCTCAGCGTTCTTAAAAATGAACCAAGTCCATTCTTGGAAACTACAGTTTTAAATGCTGGTCTTGGTTTCTATGCTAATGGTAAAGTAGCTAGTATCAAGGAAGGAGTTGCCTTAGCTCGTCAAGTCATTGCTGGTGGCAAGGCCTTTGAAAAACTCAGACTGTTACAGGAGTACCAAAAATGAGTCAGGAATTTTTAGCACGAATTTTGGAGCAGAAGGCGCGTGAGGTTGAGCAGATGAAGTTGGAGGAAATCCAGCCCCTGCGCCAGACCTATCGCTTGGCAGAATTTTTGAAGAATCACCAGGACCGTTTACAGGTAATTGCTGAAGTCAAGAAAGCTAGCCCTAGTCTGGGAGATATCAATCTAGATGTGGATATTGTGCAACAAGCCCAGACTTATGAAGCGAACGGAGCAGTGATGATTTCTGTTCTGACAGATGAAGTTTTCTTTAAAGGACATTTGGATTATCTACGGGAGATTTCCAGTCAGGTACAGATTCCGACGCTCAACAAGGACTTTATCATCGATGAAAAGCAAATCATCCGAGCTCGCAATGCAGGTGCGACAGTCATCTTGCTCATTGTGGCTGCCTTGTCAGAAGAACGTCTCAAGGAACTTTATGACTACGCGACGGAACTTGGTCTGGAAGTTTTAGTGGAGACTCACAATCTAGCTGAACTAGAGGTAGCTCACCGCCTTGGTGCCCAGATTATCGGTGTCAATAACCGCAATTTGACTACCTTTGAAGTTGACTTGCAGACCAGTGTAGACTTGGCTAAACATTTCAAAGATGATTGCTTGTATATTTCTGAATCTGCTATTTTCACAGGCCAGGATGCGAAACGAGTAGCACCATACTTTAACGGAATTTTAGTGGGTACAGCTCTGATGCAGGCAGAAGATGTGGCCCAGAGAATCAAGGAGTTGCAGATTGACAAAGGTTAAAATTTGCGGATTATCGACCAAGGAAGCGGTGGAAACAGCCGTTTCAGCAGGAGCGCACTACATCGGTTTTGTCTTCGCACCTAGTAAAAGACAAGTGACCTTGAATCAGGCTGCTGAGCTGACAATGCTCATTCCTTCAGACGTAAAAAAGGTTGGTGTATTTGTTTCACCAAGTCGGGCAGAACTGCTGGAAGCGATTGACAAAGTTGGCTTGGACTTGGTTCAAGTTCACGGTCAGGTGGCAGATGATTTGTTTGAGAATTTGCCTTGTGCCAGTATTCAGGCTGTGCAGGTGGATGGAGAGGGTCATGTGCCCAATTCTAAGGCAGACTATCTACTCTTTGATGCCCCTGTGGCTGGGAGTGGCCAGACCTTTGACTGGGGTCAACTGGATACGACAGGATTAACTCAGCCCTTCTTTATCGCAGGTGGGCTTAATGAAGACAATGTAGTAAAAGCAATTCAACACTTTACTCCCTATGCAGTAGATGTATCAAGCGGAGTGGAGACAGATGGACAAAAAAATCATGAAAAGATTAGAAGATTTATAGAGAGGGTAAAGAATGGCATATCAAGAACCAAATAAAGATGGATTTTACGGGAAATTCGGTGGACGCTTTGTCCCAGAAACATTGATGACAGCAGTATTGGAATTGGAAGAGGCTTATCGAGAAAGTCAGGCAGATCCAAGTTTCCAAGAGGAGTTAAACCAACTTTTGCGCCAGTATGTAGGACGTGAAACTCCTCTTTACTACGCAAAAAACTTGACCCAGCATATCGGCGGAGCCAAGATTTATCTCAAACGTGAAGACCTCAACCATACAGGGGCCCACAAGATTAACAATGCCTTGGGACAAGTTTTGCTTGCCAAACGCATGGGTAAAAAGAAAATTATCGCTGAAACAGGTGCTGGTCAGCACGGTGTAGCAACTGCAACAGCTGCGGCCCTCTTTAATATGGAATGTACCATCTACATGGGTGAGGAGGATGTCAAACGCCAAGCCCTCAATGTGTTCCGTATGGAGCTTTTGGGAGCTAAGGTTGAGGCAGTGACAGACGGTTCGCGCGTGCTCAAGGATGCGGTTAATGCAGCCCTTCGTTCATGGGTAGCTAATATCGATGATACCCACTATATTCTTGGTTCTGCCTTGGGGCCTCATCCATTCCCAGAAATCGTTCGTGACTTCCAAAGTGTCATCGGTAGAGAAGCTAAACAACAGTACCGCGACTTGACAGGACAAGATCTGCCAGATGCTTTAGTAGCCTGTGTTGGCGGTGGGTCGAATGCTATCGGGCTCTTCCATCCATTTGTAGAAGATGAGTCTGTAGCTATGTATGGGGCTGAAGCGGCTGGACTTGGTGTGGATACGGAGCACCACGCAGCTACCTTGACCAAGGGTCGTCCTGGTGTTCTTCACGGTTCTCTCATGGATGTGCTCCAAGATGCCCATGGTCAAATTCTTGAAGCCTTCTCTATCTCAGCAGGTTTGGACTATCCTGGTATCGGTCCTGAACATTCTCACTACCACGATATCAAACGTGCCAGCTATGTTCCTGTGACAGACGAAGAAGCCTTGGAAGGATTCCAGCTCTTATCCCGCGTGGAAGGGATTATCCCAGCATTGGAATCTAGCCATGCCATTGCCTTTGCGGTGAAATTGGCCAAAGAACTTGGACCAGACAAGTCCATGATTGTCTGCCTATCGGGTCGTGGGGACAAGGATGTGGTTCAAGTCAAGGACCGCTTGGAAGCAGATGCAGCAAAGAAGGGAGAAGCTCATGCCTAAGACACTAACAGAAAAATTGAATGCTATCAAAGCAGCTGGAAAAGGAATTTTTGTTCCCTATATCATGGCTGGAGACCACGAGAAAGGTTTGGATGGTCTAGCTGAAACAATCCACTTTTTAGAAGATTTGGGTGTCTCTGCCATTGAAGTGGGCATTCCCTTTTCAGACCCTGTTGCAGATGGACCTGTTATCGAAGAAGCTGGTTTGCGCAGTTTAGCCCACGGGACTTCGAGACAAGCTTTGGTTGAAACCTTGAAAACAATTGAAACAGAGGTTCCGCTGGTCATCATGACCTACTTCAACCCCCTCTTTCAGTACGGTGTGGAGAACTTTGTCAAAGATTTGGCAGATACAGCGGTTAAGGGCTTGATTATTCCAGACCTGCCTCATGAGCATGCCAACTTTGTAGAACCATTTTTGGCAGACACAGACATCGCCTTGATTCCCCTAGTTAGTTTGACGACAGGGATTGAGCGTCAGAAAGAGTTGATTGAAGGGGCAGAAGGATTTGTCTATGCGGTTGCCATCAATGGAGTAACAGGGAAATCTGGCAATTACCGTGCAGATTTGGACAAGCACTTGGCACAATTGCATCAAGTGGCCGACATTCCAGTCTTGACAGGTTTTGGCGTATCTAGCCAAGCCGATGTAGAACGCTTTAATGCGGTATCTGATGGCGTTATCGTTGGTTCGAAAATTGTAAAAGCTTTCCATGAAGGAGAGCCAATTCAGGACTTTATCAAACAAGCAGTAGCTTACCAAAAATAATCACACAAGTAGCGAGTAAGAGGAAAGGTACGAAAGGAAGTCTTTCCTTTTTCTTTTGTAGGAGAAAGGCTAGAATTCCCGTCGCAGAAGCAAACTGAATCAAGATCAGTAATTCGGTCGCGCTAAAGACGAGAGCACAAGAAGCTAAAAAGAGAAAATCCCCTGCGCCCATGCGGATATCGATAAAATGAGTCAAAATTCCAAGAACAAGGAAGAAGACCATGACTAGATTCCAGCCAGAAGAAGCCATGAGGATTAGGTGGAAAGTCATCCAGACCAGTAAGGGATATTCCTGATGGCGAAAGTCGTAGATGCCCAAGGTCAAACCAGCAGTGATTAGGATGACTTGTCCTATGGAAATACAGCCCCAAGACCAAGATAGAAAGAGGAGTCCTAAGCCTAGTTCAAAAAGGGCATACCAAACAGGATAGCGAGACTTGCAGTAGCGACAGCGAAAGCGATTGAAGACCTGCGAGAGAATCGGAATCAAATCTAAGGGACGCAAGCGAGTCTGACAGGAATCGCAGTGACTAGCAGGTTGGATAATGGATTGCTCTGGAAAACGGTCAATGACCAAACCAAGAAAGGAAGCGAGAATGCTCCCGACAAGAAAAAAATAAAAATCAATCATACTTATCTATTCGTAAAAAATGGGAGAAGTAGTATAATGGAGAAACATAGATAAGATGGGGAGGAAAAGATGACAATTCGTTTTGAAGAAAAGGTGAGCCCAGAAAACGCTCAGCTCGTATGCCAATGGTCCAACTCCCTTGGCAAATCCTTTCAAGAACAATGGATGGGAACAATGATTCCTTTTCCCTTGACCATTCAAGTTTTGCAAGATTTGGAAGGAATCTTTTCAATCTTTGAAGGACAAGAGTTTGTGGGGCTTATCCAGAAAATCAGGCAAGAAGACAGCAATCTTCATATTGGACGCTTTTTTATCAATCCCCAGAAACAGGGACAAGGCATAGGTAGTCAGGCTTTAAGGAAATTTGTTAGTTTGGCCTTTGAAAGTGGAGACATAGATAGTATTTCTCTAAATGTCTACGAGGCAAATCAAGCAGCCCAGCACCTTTATCAAAAAGAAGGATTTGAAATCGTTCAAGTGGTTGAAGCACCTGTACGAAAATACATCATGAAAAAGGGGAGATAGAAGCAAACAGCCTTGAAATCAATGTTGACTGCGATGATGAACCTGAATCAGCCCCTCAAAAGGGACTGTATATGAATGAACGTTACCAGTGTTTAAAAACTAAAGAATATCAGGCACTTTTATCTTCCAAGGGTAGACAAATTTTCGCTAAACGTAAGATTGATATGAAATCTGTCTTTGGGCAGATAAAGGTTTGTTTGGGTTATAAGAGATGTTATCTGAGAGGTAAGCGCCAAGTGAGAATTGACATGGGATTCGTACTCATGGTCAACAACCTGCTGAAATATAATAAGAGAAAGAGGCAAAATTAAAAAGCTAGAGTTCCGCAATTGGAAATCTCTAGCTTTTTGTTTTCTGAGAATCATCTTGACTCAGACTCTTTTGACTAATGTTACTAAAAAGATAAAGTAACTTTTAGCCTTATTTATTGTCGCCACTCAACATGTTTTTAACACCTTCGATAGCACCTTCTACAGCGTCTTTGGCATCTTCAGCAACTTCTTTTACTTTAGAAACAACTTTTTCAGCTGTTCCTTCTTTTTCCATTTTTTCATCACCGATGGCTTTTCCAACACCTTCTTTAATAGAACCTTTAGCTTGATTTAATTTTTCTTCTACTGACATGATAATTTTTCCTGTTATATTTATTTTATCTTAGTTTACACGAGTTTTTTCGTGAGATACTACACCAGTTGCTGCACCTTTAACAGCTTCTACACCTTCACTAACTTTTTCTTGAACAGTTGAGAAACCAGATCCAAGACCAGATTTAGCTTTTTCGAATTGTTCTGAAGCGAATTCTCCTGTTGATTCAGCAACGTCAGATACGCGATCTTGAAGGCTTACTGAGTCTGCTTCATGTTGTTCTTTAGTTTTGATGTCGACAACGTTTACGTTGATTTCAACAACTTCCAAGTCAGTCATTTTAGCAACTTCTGAAGATACGATTTCTCTGATTTCTGAATATAAAGCTGGAACATTTTTTTGGTACTCAGCAATAATGTTTAAGTCAACTGCAACTTGTGTTTTACCAACTTCTACGTTAACACCACTTGTTACGTCATCGCTGTTAACGATTTTTTCTTTAAGATTTGAGAAGAAACCACCGTCGATTCCCAAAAGACCTGAAACGTTTTCTAGTGACAGACCAATGATTTTTTGGATAACTTTATCTTCGTAAGTAAGTTCCCCTTTGATTTCGTGAGCTACAACAGTAGCATCTTTCTTTTCTACGTTAGTGTTAATGTTTTTTTCGTTTGACATATGAAACTCCTTTAATTAAATTAGTAATTTTTATTTATCTATATAGTTTTTTTCGATATATAATCCAGCTGCAACTCCCAGTGCTCCTAAAATCAATACAAATATTGTTTTGAAGAAGCCAAAGGAGATAATCAAACAAGCGAGAAATACGCCTATGAGACCAGTGATAATTGGATATCGATATTGTTTAAGCCATTCCATTTTTTACTTCCTTACTTCACACGACTAACAGTCTTTTTGTTTTGAGGTTTTGGTTTAGGCTGGTAGTCTTTTACTAGAACTTCTAGTTTAACCTGACGCTCAATACCAAAAAACTGCTTCAATCCATTAGTTATTTCATTTTGAATTAGTTGGCATCTGTCAGCGATGTTGTCCGAAGGAAGAATTTTACCTTCTACATGAACGAAACATTTATTTTTTCGTAAATTTACATGAACAGTTGGGTTCTTGATCAATCCATGATCACTTACCAAACTTCTAACAAAACCTTCGATTGCAGAATTCTTTAATTTTAATGTATCGTTTTTAGTTTCAAGTTGAATTTCCAAATAACGTTTAGGATAAAACAACACAACTAACATCGATAACAAAACTAAAGTTGATAGAGCCACTATCCCCCAGAATATATATCTAGAGAGATAGAATTCAACGAAATGATTCTGTCTCCAGCTAAATAGCTGAATGCCTAGATCACTAACTTGATGATAATCTATCAAAACAGGAAGGAAAATTGTCAAGATTAAAATACAGAAAATAATTAAAAATATTTTCTTTGTTTTTGACATATACAATCCTTTCGATTTAATATTAAACTATTTTTACCCGTCTAATCTATTTAAAAATAGTTTATTCTACAAGTAATTATTTTTTACCTGTAAAGAATGATGCTACAGTAACAACAATTGCTACTCCTGCAATAGATGGGATCAAAGCCATTCCAGCGATGGATGGGCCCCAACTACCTAAGAGGGATTATCCTACAGATGACCCGACTAAACCAGCGAATACATTTGCGACGATTCCCATAGAACTACTTTTTTAGTGATTCTACCTGCTACAAGTCCAATAAGACCTCCAGCAATGATAGACCACAACATTGCTTACCCTCCTTTTTTATTTTAATATCAAAAAATAAATCAATTCCTTTGATTGTTGTTATTATATAATTTTAATACAAAATAATCAATTATTTTGATTATTATATAATTTTAATATAAAAAAATCAAATTCTTTGATTGTTGCTATTATATAATTTTTAAAATTAAAAATATAATCTTTCGACTTGAATTTGATTCTGTATTCACGCCCTCAATAGACGGTAAAATAAGAAAATTGTTTATATATTGACTCCGTAGTGTTATTATACGAAATAAAAGATTTTAGGAAAAGTCGTTATATCATGTTGTACCTATTCTTTGTGGTATAATTGCAAGAGGTGAAATCCGATAATTTATAAAAAGAGAAAGACATTCATGAGAGATTTATTATCTAAAAAGTCATAGGCAATTAGAATTATTATTTGAACATAAACGATGGTTTCATCGTTCTGAACTAGCAGAGTTATTAAATTGTACAGAACATGCAGTCAAAGATGATCTATCCCATGTTAAATCTGCTTTTCCTGACTTGATTTTTCATTCTTCGACTAATGGTATACGCATTATTAATACCGATGATAGTGATATTGAAATGGTTTACCATCATTTCTTTAAGCATTCAACTCATTTTTCGATTTTAGAATTTATCTTCTTTAATGAAGGTTGTCAAGCTGAAAGTATTTGTAAAGAATTCTATATCAGTTCATCTTCGCTCTATCGTATTATTAGCCAAATCAATAAAGTGATTAAAAGGCAATTTCAATTTGAAATCAGTCTGACCCCTGTTCAAATCATTGGAAATGAGAGAGACATTCGTTACTTTTTTGCACAATATTTTTCAGAAAAATATTATTTCCTAGAATGGCCATTTGAAAATTTTTCATCAGAGCCCCTATCTCAATTGTTAGAATTGGTTTATAAGGAAACAAGCTTTCCAATGAATTTGTCAACTCATAGAATGCTAAAGTTGCTCCTAGTTACGAACCTATATAGAATAAAGTTTGGTCATTTCATGGAAGTAGAGAAAGACTCTTTTAACGATCAAAGTTTGGATTTTTTAATGCAGGTAGAAGGAATAGAAGGTGTTGCTAAGAATTTTGAATTAGAATACAATATCTCTTTAGATGAAGAAGTTGTTTGCCAATTATTTGTGTCTTACTTTCAAAAAATGTTTTTCATAGATGAAAGTCTCTTTTTGAAATGCGTAAAAAAGGATAGCTATGTTGAAAAATCTTACCATCTATTGAGTGATTTTATTGATCAGATTTCAGTCAAGTATCAGATTGAGATTGAGAATAAGGATAATCTGATTTGGCATCTGCATAATACTGCACATCTGTATCGTCAGGAGTTGTCCACTGAGTTTATTTTATTTGATCAAAAAGGGAATACAATCAGGAATTTTCAAAATATTTTCCCTAAATTTGTTTCAGATGTAAAAAAAGAGCTTTCTCATTATTTAGAGACTCTTGAAGTTTGTTCTAGTTCAATGATGGTAAATCATCTATCTTATACCTTCATCACTCATACCAAACATTTGGTGCTTAATCTACTACAAAATCAGCCAAAGCTGAAGGTTCTGGTTATGAGTAATTTTGATCAGTATCATGCAAAATCCGTTGCAGAGACACTTTCTTATTATTGCAGCAACAATTTTGAACTTGAAGTTTGGACTGAATTAGAATTATCAAAGGAATCTTTAGAAGAATCGCCTTATGATATCATCATTTCTAATTTTATTATTCCTCCGATTGAAAATAAGAGACTGATCTATTCAAATAATATAAACACGGTCTCACTCATATCTTTGTTAAATGCCATGATGTTTATTCGATTAGATTAGTAACCTAAAATAAAAAATGCTATTTCGCGTTTTGAACTGTACCTCAAAAGTTAGACAGAAAAAATCTAATTTTTGGGGTGTTTTTATTAAGAAAAGACCTTCAGTCATTTAAGTAAAATGTACATCTAGAGTCATAGTCCTCTAAAACTCTTGCTTTTTTTGTAGAAGATACGAAAAAAACCTTGATTCCAAGGCTTTTCCTGTTGTATGTAGATGCCCCCATGGATTTGGGAGACTATATCATCTTGAAAGTAATTAAAAAGTTGAAATATAAGTGATTTTAGGTATTTTCAATGTCATGATTTAAAAATGGGACAAAAGTGGGGCAAAAACCATACAGATTCTAAACTGTATGGTTCTTTTTTTATCTAACCAAGAAAGGTTAAAACTTATTAAAACAAATGCAATCAACTGTTGAAAACTTTTTAGTCCGTGTAATATAAAAACAAGTAAAAAGTTGAACTATAGGGAATATTGTGTCATAATAGGTAATAGATGAATAATTAATAGATTGGAAATAATGCTTTCTTACCTTAACAAGTTGAATTGGTTATACATTTTTTCGTCGCAATTGTGTCTATCTCTCGAG
Organism: Streptococcus mitis; assembly: GCF_003942765.1. Lineage (GTDB taxonomy): Bacteria > Bacillota > Bacilli > Lactobacillales > Streptococcaceae > Streptococcus > Streptococcus mitis_BE. The sequence continues at coordinate 58,491 of NZ_RJNW01000006.1, read as the reverse complement.
TTTAGCTAGTTTTTATAAGCTCTGGTTTCTAATCAATATAACAAATTTTAGAAGTGCATAAGACAAGATGGTGACATTACTACAGTCATTTCTAGTCACCATATGTTGCTGGCACAGGCTGTTTGTAGTGTTGGCTATTTACTAGTCAGTTTAATCGGAGTGTTTAATTTTTATTGTTGAAAGGTTTTTATATGGAAAAAATTCTATCTTTAGGTCTGACAGGTAAGAAATTACTTGCTCAGGGGTTCTTGTTTGTTCTGCTAGGTCTCATCTTGATGGTCACGGGGACTTGGTTGCCAGTAAAGGTTATTCGACTGGTTCTGTTTTTAGCTTGGATAGCAACGGTCTTAGATTTAGTATTACGTATTTTCAAAAAAAGTCAGTCAACGGACACCTTGGGAGTTGCACTGGTTAAATTGTTAGTGCTGGGATATTTGCTTGGCTCCAATCTTGCGACGGATGTGCCGATTTATATTTTGGCTCTTGTGATTGGAGTTTATCAGATTTTTCATGCTAGTATTAACCTTGTCACCTATGTTCTCTACCGCAAAAACAAAATTCGACCTCGTTTTCGTCTCTTACTAGATGGACTCGTACTAGTTTTTCTTGGTGGGACTAGTCTTTTGTCCTCTACAGGAAATTCTGTCTTTCAACTCTTTGTATTAGGGGCTTATTTTTTCCTTTATGGTCTGTCCAATATCCGTGATGGTTTCTTGTTTGAGGAGGAAATTGGGAAAAACCATCTCAAACGTCGTATTAGAATTAGCTTACCTATTGTCCTAGCCGCTCTCATCCCTGCAAGAACTTTAGCAAAAGTTAACAAATTTATGCTGGAAAATGCTGATGAGGAAGAAGATATCCATCTTGGAATAGTGAAGTCTGGTAAGACAGCGGAGCTTGAAATTTTTGTTCATACAGCTGAGACCTCTCTGTTTTCGGCAATTGGTCATGTGGATATCTGCTATCAAGGCCGTGTTATTTCTTATGGCAACTATGATCCGTCTTCTGAGACCTTATTTGGCATGGTAGGAGATGGTGTCTTATATTTCTGTGATCGTGACAAGTACATTGACCTATGTAAACGTGAGAGTCAAAAAACGCTTTTTGGTTATGGGATAGTTTTGACGCCTGAAATGGAAAAAGCAGTTCAGAAAAAGTTGGCTGAATTGAAACAACTGACGATTCCATGGGAGCCAAGTGCAGATAAAATCATGACAGGTGATGGTAAGGAAGACTACACCTACGCTTATAAAATCAGACATGAGACAGATGGGGAACTTTATAAATTTATCAAATCTAAGTTTAAATCCTACTTTGTCTTATCTACAAACTGTGTGCTCTTGGCTGATACCATAGTCGGTCAGGCTGGCACCGATATCCTCTCACCCAAAGGATTTATCGCTCCAGGAACTTACCAAGCCTACCTTAATCGAGAGTTTGAAAAACCAAATAGTATAGTCGTATCTAAACATGTTTATTAAGGAGAATTTATGAACTTAGTAAAAAAATACACCCCGTTAATCCTTTTTATAGGGCTGGTTGCTCTTGTAATTCTGAATGCATCGAGCTTTATATCAGGAGCAATCTCTCTCTTTGATGTAATATCAACCTTGATTTATGGTGCTGTTATTGCTTTTGTGCTTAATGTTCCTATGAAAAAAATTGAACAGTACTTAGTTAAATTGAAGGTAAAGGCAGAGTTGCGTCGTCCGATTGCCATGGTACTTGTTTTCCTAGCTCTTATCTTAATCGTGATTGCTCTTTTGGTTTTGGTGCTGCCAACCCTAGCCCAGACTATTAGTCAGCTGGGAACAGTCCTTTCAACAGTCCTTACTCAACTTGGGAAATTGCTAGGCAGCTCGGAATTTGTAACCAAAGACATGTTGTCAACTATCGTATCAGGCATACAGGGACAATCTAGTTCTATTAGCCAAGCTTTGATAGGTTTTTTATCAGGTCTGACTAGTAATATCGGCAATATTTTTTCAAGTTTGATGAATGCCTTTTTGATTATAGTCTTCACCTTTTTATTTTTATCCAGTAAGGAACATTTGGCAGCGATGACGAGTCGACTTCTAAAAGTTTTTCTTCCAGAGAAGGTGGTGATAAAGTTGACTTACATTGGACAAGTAGCACTAGAGACTTATGACCAATTTTTGATGAGTCAGCTGATTGAAGCAGTTATCATAGGAGTTATGATAGCGGTTGGTTACAGCCTGTTTGGGATACCCTATGGAGTAATGACAGGTATATTTGCAGGAGTGCTATCGTTCATTCCTTATGTAGGGCCTATGATTGCTTGTGTTGTGGGAGCGATTTTTATCTTCACAGTGAGTCCTACTCAAGCCTTACTTTCTCTTCTTCTATATCAAGTTATACAGCTGATTGAAGGAAACCTTATTTATCCAAAAGTTGTAGGTCAGTCTATTGGTTTACCAGCTATTTTCACGCTTGCGGCTGCTAGTATTGGAGGCAATCTCTTTGGCTTACTTGGGATGATATTCTTTACCCCCGTATTTGCTGTTATCTATCGACTGGTTAAAGAATTTGTCGTTGCAAAGGAAAATCAGGTAGATTAAGCAAAACTAAATTTAATAAGATATACTGAGAAGAGAGTGAGAGATTCTCTTCTCTTTTATTTTTAAATACTTTTCTACAAAAAGCTATTAGACGTTAAAAAAAGCCTTGGTTTCAAGGCTTATTTCTGTTGATTTAGATGTGCCCCCTGCAGGGCTCGAACCTGCGCCCCATAGATTAAGAGTCTACTGCTCTACCAACTGAGCTAAGGAGGCAACAGAAAAAGCTGAGAATGTAACTTCCCAGCTATTTTAATATGCCCAAAATGGCAACTAGATTATTTACGAAAGGCCTCAATAATGTAGGTGAAGCCAGTAACTAAAAATGAAAAGGCAATGACATAAACGACAAAGACACCTGTAGCCACTGGATTGAACAGAATCACTAGACCTAGTAAAAATACAAGCAAGGCTACCCACATGATATGGTTGCCAATAATAGGGAAAATCAATCCCAGACGATTGCCTTTAAAGAAAACTATAATGGCTTCTACAATTAACCAAATTCCTAAAATAGTTGGAATGACGACCGGCAGGGTCACAAAGCCATAAGCAACGAGGTAAAGAGCTAAAAGAAGACTAACAAACCCTTGGAAAAGATAAACAGGTGAGCGAAGCTCTTTTGGTGCAGAGAAATAGCCTAAAAGAGCTGCTATAGAAGAAACCAGTAAATCAAATGCAATCCACCAGCTGTAAGCAACAAGATTAGCTACTGGGTGTGTAAATAGGAAAAGTCCTAAAAGGACAAAAACAACTCCTGCAAGGAATAGCAGTAAACGATTAGAAAATTTCATTTCAACACCCCCTATATAGTATAGTATAGTTTGATAATAAAAATATTATACACCTTTTTAGAGGAAATGTCAATAAACAAAATGGAAAATTTGGAAGTTTCAGTCTGATTCATGAAAAGAAAATCAGTTTTTATTATTTTGAAAATAAAAAGAGAAGATAAAATTTGTCTTCTCTACATGAAAATATTGTATGGCATCAAAGCAAAAGTAACTGGCTTTACACTATTTGTTAAGATGTAATTTGGTTCAAAAAGAAAAGATAGATTTAAAAGTGGGGCAAATGATGAGGCAAATCAGTTATAGATAAGCAAAAAAGCCTTGGTTATCAAGGCTTTTCCTGTTGTATGTAGATGCCCCCTACAGGGATCGAACCTGTGACCCACGGATTAAGAGTCCGCTGCTCTGCCAGCTGAGCTAAGGAGGCAAAGAAAAAAGCTGTATTGGTGCCGAAACTTCACGGTTTGTATTGAACCCGCGCAATTAAGCAGGTGGGCAACTCGCTCTAACTGAAGCTGTTTCCGTGTGAGACGGCCTACATGCTGTTAGAAGACTTTTGTTTCCCTAATAATACAAAAAATAGTCGGTCAACACTTAAGTGTGAAGTCGTACACCACAGCGTTTCTATGTTTATATGATACCACTTTTTCAAAAAAAATCAAGAGGAAAGTGCAATTTTTTGAAAAGGATTTCAGATTTTTCGCAAACGGTCGATAGCTTCCTTTCTTTGAGCCAAAGCCCGTTCATATTTACCAGTATCTTCTGCTTGGAAATAGTGATGATTGCGGATTTTTTCTGGCAGATAGTCTTGCTTGACCCAATTTCCAGGATAGTTGTGTGGATAGAGATAGTCTTGGGCATTCCCTAGTTCCTTGCTTCCGCTGTAGTGTCCATCACGCAGGTGTCGCGGAATAGGCAAGTGCCCTGATGTTTTGAGGTCAGCAAGTGCCTTATCCATAGCTACATAGGCTGAGTTGGATTTTGGAGAAAGGGCCAAATCAATCACGACATTGGCAATGAGAATGCGGGCTTCTGGGAACCCAATCTTCTGGGCAGCATCCAGAGCAGTCACGGTATGAATCTGGGCTTCAGGGTTGGCCAAACCGATATCTTCATAGGCGATAACGGTCAAGCGACGAGCGAGACTTGGCAGATCCCCAGCCTCAATCAAGCGGGCAGCATAGTGAAGACTGGCATCAACATCTGAGCCACGGATAGACTTTTGCAGGGCTGAGAGAACATCATAGTGGCCATCTCCATTCTTATCCATAGTGATGTAGCTCTGCTGCAGGCTATTTTCCATGATATCAAGGGTGATATGACGGATGCCCTCGTCATTCTCAGGGGTAGAAAGAACCGCCAAGTCCAGTGAGTTGAAGGCAGAGCGAAGGTCTCCGTTTGTAGAGGTAGCAATGAAATCCAGCGCATCCTCATCTAGTTCTACTGGGAAATCAAAACCACGCTCAGGGTTACTTAGAGCTATCTGCAGGGCCTCTTTGACGTCTTGGTTAGACAGAGGTTCTAACTCAAAAATTTGAACTCGGCTACGGATGGCAGGAGTGACAGAAAAGAAGGGATTTTCAGTCGTAGCGCCAATCATGATGATCAGACCACTTTCCAAGAGAGGCAAGAGGAAATCTTGCTTGGTTTTATCTAGTCTATGAATCTCGTCTAGTAATAGGACGAGACCACCAGAGAATTTCGCCTCTTCCGCGATTTCTTGGAGTCTTTTTTTACTATCTACTGTCGCATTGAAAGTTCGAAAGGTATACTTGGTCGTCCCTGCGATGGCAGAGGCAATACTGGTCTTGCCGATTCCCGGAGGTCCATAAAGAATCATGGAGGACAGGCGGTTGGCTTCCACCATGCGGCGGATAATTTTTCCAGGCCCGACCAGATGTTCCTGACCAATGACCTGGTCGATGGTTTTAGGGCGCATGCGAAGCGCGAGATTGTCTGGCATAGCAGTCCTTTCTAGCGTGGATTTTCTGATGTATATGTGGTAAGATGGTAGTATCTATTTTAGCATATTTCCGAGCAATCGGGGCGATTTAAGAGTCGCATAGAAAGAGGACAAAATGGCAACATATGGATTTTTAGATGTTTTACAAGAAGAGTTGGACAAGAACTTTCCTTTTGATTATGAGATTAGTTGGGACAAGCGCAACCACGCGGTTGAAGTGAGTTTTTTGTTAGAAGCGCAAAATGCTGCAGGTGTGGAGATGGTGGATGAAGATGGAGAGGTTTCGTCAGATGACATTCTCTTTGAAGAAGTAGTTCTTTTCTACAATCCTGCTAAATCAACAGTCAATGCAGAAGACTATTTGACTGTCATCCCTTACTTGCCTAAAAAAGGATTTTCTCGTGAATTTTTAGCATATTTTGCTCTTTTCCTTAAAGATACTGCTGAGGTTGGGCTAGATGCCCTCATGGACTTTTTGGAAGACCCAGAAGCAGAAGAATTTGTCATGGAATGGAACCAAGAAGTCTTTGAAGAAGGAAAAGTTGGCTTGGAAGAGGGAGAATTTTATCCTTATCCGAGATACTAGGAGTTTGACATGGAAATAGAAATTTCTGATTTCACAGGCTGCAAGATTGCATTGTTTTGTGGGGATAGGCTCTTGACTATCTTACGCGATGATAAGGCAAGCATTCCCTGGCCCAATATGTGGGAACTGTCTGGTGGTGGCCGTGAAGGCGATGAAAGTCCTTTTGAGTGCGCAGCGCGTGAAGTTTATGAAGAACTGGGAATTCATTTGACTGAGGATTGTCTGCTTTGGAGTAAGGTTTATCCCAGTATGCTTTTTGAGGGGAAGGAATCCGTCTTTCTAGTTGGTAAGTTGGCTCAGGAACAGTTTGACAGTATCATCTTTGGTGATGAAGGACAGGGCTATCAACTCATGAATGTGGAGGAGTTTCTTAGTTCGGGTCAAGTTGTCCCTCAGTTACAAGAGAGAGTGAGAAATTATTTGGAGGAAAAGAATGATTTTTGCGATTGCAACAACCACGTTGAATAAAGAAGTTAAGCGTAAGCTAGAAACTGGACAATACTCTAGAGAAGAAGCTACATTTATCTATTTGGAATATTTAAAGTTAAAGAAGCAGAGAGAAAGTGGTATGAAAGTAGCTGGGATTTCTACGGCTGTTATTTGGGTATTAATGCTTGTTATACCCTTACTGAGTGATGGAGGTCTCGTACTGCCTCTTCCAGTATATTTTTTATTATTGATACTGTTAGCAGGAATTGTTCTATTTGTTTATTATCTTATGTTTGGTATTTTTAAACAGCAGATTCATAGCGCAATGAAAGAACACTATACAGATGTGATTGAGGAATTCAAGAAAAATAAGGAAGATTCAAAATGGAAACATGGCAAGAGTTAAAAGTTACAGTCAAGCGTGAGGGAGAGGAATTGGTTTCCAATCTCTTGATTGAGCTGGGAGCGCAAGGCGTTGCGATCGAAGACAGTATGGACTATGTGGGAAATGTTGACCGCTTCGGCGAGATTTTCCCAGAGGTTGAGCAGCAAGAAGAAATCGTAGTGACAGCCTATTACCCTGATACGGTTGATATAGCAACGGTTGAGGCAGACTTGCAGGCCCGTCTCGCGGAACTAACTGATTTTATGGATTTGGGAGAGGTAAAAATGGGTACGACTGCCTTGGCTGAGGAAGACTGGGCAGACAACTGGAAGAAATACTATGAACCAGCTCGTATCACTCATGATTTGACAATCGTGCCGTCTTGGACAGAATACGAGGCGACTGCGGGAGAAAAGATTATCAAGCTGGATCCAGGTATGGCTTTTGGTACGGGGACGCATCCAACAACTAAGATGAGCCTTTTTGCTTTGGAACAGGTTCTTCGTGGTGGGGAAACAGTGCTAGATGTGGGGACTGGATCAGGCGTCCTCTCCATTGCTAGCTCGCTACTTGGAGCTAAGGAAATTTTCGCCTATGACCTAGATGATGTAGCGGTTCGTGTTGCTCAGGAAAATATTGAGCTCAACCCTGGTATGGAAAACATCCATGTAGCGGCAGGAGACTTGCTTAAGGGAGTTGAGATTGAGGCAGATGTGATTGTAGCTAATATCTTGGCGGATATCCTCATTCATCTGACAGACGATGCCTATCGTTTGGTTAAGGACGAAGGCTACCTCATCATGAGTGGGATTATCAAGGACAAGTGGGATATGGTGCGCCAGTCGGCTGAGTCAACTGGATTTTTCCTCGAAACCCACATGATTCAAGGAGAATGGAATGCCTGTGTCTTTAAGAAAACCAAGGATATTTCCGGTGTGATTGGAGGCTAGCATGCAGCAGTATTTTGTCAAGGGGAGTGCAATCTCTCCTGTCACCATCGAGGACAAGGAAACCAGCAAGCATATGTTTCAGGTTATGCGCTTGAAAGAGGATGATGAGGTGACTTTAGTCTTTGATGATGGCATTAAGCGATTGGCGCGCGTGCTGGATGTGGAAACTCGTCAGTTTGAATTGGTAGAAGAACTAGATGACAATGTGGAACTGCCCGTTCAAGTGACCATCGCATCTGGCTTTCCCAAGGGAGACAAGCTGGAGTTTATCACTCAAAAAGTAACAGAACTCGGTGCAAGCCAAATCTGGGCCTTTCCTGCCGATTGGTCCGTTGCTAAGTGGGATGGCAAGAAATTGGGTAAAAAGGTTGAAAAACTAGAAAAAATTGCCCTTGGAGCAGCAGAGCAAAGTAAGCGTAATGTTGTTCCAAGTATCCAGCTTTTCGAGAATAAAGCAGACTTCCTAGCCCAACTTGACCAGTTTGACCGCATCGTAGTGGCTTATGAAGAGTCGGCCAAAGAAGGTGAAGCCACTGCGCTTTTACAAGCAGTTACTGGACTCGAGAAGGGAGCTAAATTGCTCTTTATCTTTGGTCCAGAGGGCGGTCTCTCACCTGCAGAAATTGAGAGTTTCGAAGCTAAGGGAGCAGTCTTAGCAGGACTTGGCCCTCGCATTTTGCGAGCAGAAACAGCACCACTTTACGCTTTATCAGCCCTTAGTGTTTTATTAGAATTAGAGAGATAAGAGGAAGAAAATGGAACAAAAACACCGTTCAGAATTTCCAGAGAAGGAACTTTGGGATTTAACAGCCCTATACCAAGACCGTGAGGATTTCTTGCGTGCGATCGAGAAGGCTCGTGAAGACATCAACCAATTTAGCCGTGACTACAAGGGCAATCTGCATACTTTTGAAGATTTTGAGAAGGCCTTTGCGGAATTGGAACAAATCTACATTCAGATGAGCCATATTGGCAACTATGGCTTTATGCCTCAGACGACAGATTATAGCAATGACGAATTTGCCAACATTGCCCAAGCTGGGATGGAATTCGAAACAGATGCCAGTGTAGCCTTGACCTTCTTTGACGATGCCTTGGTGGAAGCTGATGAGGAAGTCTTGGACCGTTTGGGTAAATTGCCACATTTAACAGCGGCCATTCGTCAGGCCAAAATCAAAAAAGCCCACTATCTAGGAGCTGATGTGGAGAAGGCCTTGACCAATCTTGGTGAAGTTTTCTACAGTCCGCAGGATATTTACACTAAGATGCGAGCTGGGGACTTTGAAATGGCTGACTTTGAAGCCCATGGCAAGACCTACAAAAACAGCTTTGTGACCTATGAAAATTTCTACCAAAACCATGAGGATGCTGAGATTCGTGAGAAATCTTTCCGTTCCTTCTCAGAAGGTCTTCGTAAGCACCAAAATACTGCTGCAGCAGCCTATCTAGCCCAAGTCAAGTCTGAAAAACTACTGGCAGATATGAAGGGTTACGACTCAGTCTTTGATTATCTTCTGGCTGAACAAGAAGTGGACCGTGCCATGTTTGACCGTCAGATTGACCTCATCATGAAGGATTTTGCGCCAGTTGCTCAGAGATACCTCAAGCATGTTGCCAAGGTTAATGGTCTTGAAAAGATGACCTTTGCAGACTGGAAATTGGACTTGGATAGCGCCCTGAATCCTGAAGTGACTATTGACGACGCCTACGATTTGGTCATGAAGTCAGTCGCACCTTTGGGGCAAGAATATTGTCAGGAAGTTGCTCGCTATCAAGAAGAGCGCTGGGTGGATTTTGCTGCCAATAGTGGCAAGGATTCTGGCGGTTATGCGGCGGATCCATATCGCGTGCACCCATATGTCCTCATGAGCTGGACAGGCCGTTTGAGCGATGTCTATACCTTGATTCATGAAATCGGTCATTCTGGTCAATTCATCTTTTCTGACAATCACCAAAGCTATTTCAACGCCCACATGTCTACCTACTATGTTGAAGCGCCATCAACCTTCAATGAATTGCTCCTCAGTGACTACTTGGAGCACCAGTCTGACGACCCTCGTCAAAAACGTTTCGCTCTTGCTCACCGCTTGACAGACACCTACTTCCATAACTTTATCACTCACCTTTTGGAAGCAGCCTTCCAACGTAAGGTTTATACATTGATTGAAGAAGGAGAAACCTTCGGGGCAAGCAAACTCAACAGTATTATGAAGGAAGTCTTGACGGATTTCTGGGGAGATGCTATTGAGATTGATGATGATGCAGCTCTGACTTGGATGCGCCAAGCTCACTACTACATGGGCTTGTATAGTTACACCTACTCGGCAGGACTAGTCATCTCGACTGCAGGTTACCTCCATCTGAAGCATTCAGAAACTGGAGCTGAAGATTGGCTCAATCTCCTTAAATCAGGTGGCAGCAAGACACCGCTTGAGTCAGCCATGATTATCGGAGCCGATATTTCAACAGATAAACCACTTCGTGATACTATCGAGTTCTTGTCAGACACAGTTGACCAGATTATCGCCTACAGTGTCCAGTTGGGAGAGTAAGGGAATAGAGAGGTTGTTCTAGAATGATGCTTATGGGTTTGTTAAGCGTCATTCTATTTAGCTTAACTATAGCTATTTTCAAAAATGTCGTTGAAGGTCGTGATGTTAAATTTGAACTTGCTGTAGAACTGGTATTGATAGTTATTTACTTCATTTTCGATCAGATTGTATTTAATTGAGAGAGCAAGCTATAAAGAAAATTGAATCTATTTATGGCTAGAGAAGATTATTTGTAAAAGATAAATAATATGATTTGTATAGATAAGGTAAATATTTTAAAGAAAGGGTGATTTTATGAAAAAGGAACAAGTGTTGATTGGTTTGGGCGTTGCAACTGCAATGGTAACTGCTTTTAATGGTCATGCACAAGCTGATGAGGTTGTAAATAAACATTCGACTAAGTCAACTGTTAACCAATCAGAAACTAAAAAGGATGCTGATGTTTCAGAATCTGATGTAAAAAAAGCAGAAGTAAAACTGAATCAAACAATTGAGGAAGAAAAAAATGCTCAGAAGCTTGTTGATAAAATGCAACAAGAGCATGCATCTACTGTGACAAATAAGAACAAAGCAGATGATGCTTTGAAACAAGCACAAGAATTTGCTAAACAAGCTAGTCCTGAAAAAATTAAAAATGCAGAAAAGGATCTTGTTGCTAAACAGACAACGGTTCGGAAGTCAGAAGAAAGATTGTCAGAAGCAAAAAAAGATGAGAAACAAGCCCAAGCAAGTGTTGAGAAACAAGAAACAGTTGTTAATAAGGCAAAAACTCAAGTTGCTCAGAGAGCAGTTGATGTAAAAAAAGCACAAAATAAAGTAACAGAAGCAGAGAAAACTTTTGATTGGAATACACTACGCGAGATTCAACAAGAAACTGATAAATTGGATGCGAAAGTGAAAGAGAACCAAAATAAAGTAAGTTCTTTAGCGAGTTCAGTATCAAAAACAGAGCAAGAACGAAAAGCGCTTATAGAAAGAGGAAATAAGACACGTTCTACTCTTGAAAAGAATTTAAAATCTGCTGGGGATGAGTTCCATACAGTAACGGTTTCTCATGAGATTAAATCAAATTCTGTTAGTGAAAGTGAGTCTAAAACTCCCCCACTTGATGAAAAAACTTTCGTAGGAAATGATGGTAAGACCAATTATGTTGCTGCGAACGAAGATGTGAATTTTAGTGGTGAAAGAACAGAAACAATTGTTGTAAAATCTAAGGATGATATCAATACTCCTCATGTGGTTGATTATAAGAAAGTTTCTGAATACGTTCGTAACTACTTAATCGAGTTGCGGAGAATAAATGGCATTGATATTCCAGTGCCACCTGTGACTGAAAAGGCTTTGAAATATGGAAAAGCTAGGGCAGATGAAATGGTGGCAAATGATAAACTGTCACATGATACAAAACTAAAAAATCAAGATTTTGGTTTTAAGGATGCAACAGAAAATGCTACAGCTGGTTCAGTTCCAGAAAAGAGTCGATTGAGTGAAAAAGAACTTGCTTATAAAGAGCTTCTATCTTACTTTAATGATTATAGTAATGCATCATTATATGGCGCATCAACTCCGAAAGAAGCAAATACTTTTAACTATGGCCATAGAATTCCCTTGCTTGCTGCATCAGGGACTGGATTTGCTCTTGGAGCATCTTCAAGTAAAAAAACAACTTTTGGAAATTATGGTGTAATGACTTTCATTAGTGAAGCAAAAGGTGTTTATGATACATTACCAACAGTGATTAGCCCATCTGAAAAAAGAAGCTATGTTTATAATGGTAAGACCTATTATTATAATCCAAGCAGTTCATATTTTTTAGCCAGAGCAGAAAATAAAGATGGTGATCCAGACCATAGTGAATTTTATTTTAACGGTAAACGTGTAAAATTTTTACCGAAGACAACTTTCCGTTATGTTTGGAATGAAATCACACATCCTAAAAATCCAGCTTATAAAAAAGCTAAAGAGGCTCTGGATAGTTTCAATCGAAAACAAAAAAACGAAGAAACTTTAATGAGGGATAAAATTTCATCACTAAACAAAAATCTTACAATTGCTAAAACAACATTGAATACAGATCAAAAAAATCTGGATAAAACTAAAAAACGTCTTGCAGACTTAACAAAACAAAATCAATCCAAGTTAAACGTTTTAAAATCTGCTAAATCTGAGTTGAGTAAACAACAAACAAAGTTAAATCTTGCTAAATCTGAACTTTCGAAGCAAGAATCTGAACTAAATCGATTGAAAGCAATCAAAAATAATAAATCTCATGCTAGTAAGAATGAGGAACAGTCATTAGTCAATGCTAAAAATGATTTGTTGAAGGCGAAACAACATGTCCTTGCTCTCAAAAATGCTCCAAGGAAACTCGAGGAAGCTAAAAAAAGTTTGATGATCGCTAAACAGAAGCTTGAGGAATCTAAAAAAGCACTTGAAAATGCAAATGCTAAACTAAACAATGCAAAAGTTAAAAAGGAAGCTGCTAAGAAAGAATACATCAAAGTATCTGAAGCATTAAAAGTAAGACTTGCTTCCAAAGGAAGTTGGATTCAATCATCTGGTCGTTGGTGGTATAGACATAACAATGGTTCCTATACATCCAATGGATGGGAACTAATTAATGGAAAATGGTATCATTTTGATCGCTCGGGCTGGATGCAGACTGGATGGGTTCAATCAGGTAGTTCGTGGTATTATCTCAGTGGTTCAGGGGATATGCAAACAGGATGGGTCAAATCAAGTGGCTCATGGTACTATTTGAATAACTCAGGCTCTATGCAAACAGGATGGTTCGCTGTTTCAGGGAAATGGTATTATGCTTACAGTTCTGGTGCCTTAGCAGTCAATACAACTACACCTGATGGATATCATGTCAATTACAATGGGGAATGGATTAAATAGAGAGTTTTGTGCTTTTTAAAAAGATTAATACAAACTCCTATTTTATTCAGTATAGTATAACCATCAAATATAGAGATTTACAACTAATTGCAATACATTAAAAATATACAATTTTTGAAAACAATATTGCAACTGATACGAAATTTCCAATCAATTTTCTTGAAACCCTTTCCCTCTTTTGATAGACTAGTATCTAGTTTTTGAAAAAAGGAGAAAGAAAATGAAAAAATTTGTTGCTGAGTTAATCGGTACATTCATGCTTGTGTTCGTCGGAACAGGAGCTGCTATTTTTGGAAATGGTCTTGATGGCCTTGGTCACCTAGGGATTGCCTTCGCCTTTGGTTTAGCAATCGTAGTCGCAGCCTACTCAATCGGAACTGTTTCAGGTGCTCATTTGAATCCAGCTGTTTCTATTGCTATGTTTGTTAACAAACGTTTGTCATCTTCAGAGCTTGTAAACTACATCCTGGGACAAGTAGTTGGAGCCTTCTTAGCATCTGCTTCTGTCTTCTTCCTCTTGGCTAACTCAGGGATGTCAACTGCTAGTCTTGGTGAAAATGCCTTGGCAAACGGTGTCACTGTCTTTGGTGGTTTCTTGTTTGAAGTTATTGCAACTTTCTTGTTTGTCTTGGTTATCATGACTGTGACATCAGAAAGCAAGGGCAATGGCGCGATTGCTGGTTTGGTAATCGGTTTGTCCTTGACGGCGATGATCCTTGTGGGATTGAACATTACTGGGTTGTCTGTAAACCCAGCTCGTAGCTTGGCACCAGCTGTCTTGGTAGGTGGCGCAGCCCTTCAACAAGTTTGGATTTTCATCCTTGCCCCAATCGTTGGTGGAGTTTTTGCAGCCCTTGTTGCAAAAAACTTCCTTGGAACAGAAGAATAATTGAAACTCAAAAAGCCTTGCTCCTCAACTTGAGGAACAGGGCTTTTTCGTATTATACTCTTCGAAAATCTCTTAAAACCACGTCAGCTTCCATCTGAAACCTCAAAACAGTGTTTTGAGCTGACTTCGTCGGTCTTATCTACAACCTCAAAGCAGTGCTTTGAGCAGCCTGCAGCTAGCTTCCTAGTTTGCTCTTTGATTTTCATTGAGTATGAGTTTAACGGTTGTCAATTTTCTCTGGATAAAGGTCGTGTTGGAAGAGGCGTTGTTCTGCCAAGCCTTCATACTTAGTTCCAGGCTTACCGTAGTTGTAGTAGGGGTCGATTGAGATGCCACCGCGCGGAGTGAATTTTCCCCAGACCTCTAAATAGCGAGGGTCTAGCAATTTGACCAAGTCTTTCCCGATGGTGTTGATACAGTTTTCGTGAAAATCTCCGTGATTTCGGTAGCTAAAAAGGTAGAGTTTGAGGGATTTTGACTCGACACAGAGCTTGTCAGGAATGTAGGAAATATAGATAGTTGCAAAGTCTGGTTGAGCAGTGATTGGGCAAAGTGAGGTAAATTCAGGACAGTTAAATTTGATAAAATAGTCATTTTCCACATGACGATTGTCAAAGGATTCGAGGACTTCTGGTTGATAGTCAAAGATGTAGTTGGTTTCTTTGTTGCCTAGTAGGCTTAGGTTTTTCATTTCTTCTTGTTGTGACATGATTTTTTCTTTCTAATCTTAAACTCCACGTTGGTTATCGTAGAGGAGGGTATGGAGTTGAGGAAGGACGCGGACATTGCCCCAGCTATCGTCGGCAGCGATGCGTTCCCAGAGTTCTTTGAGGCGGTCCAGTTGATCTTGGACAATATTACCCGTAGCCTTGGGCTCAGGATTTCCTGCTGATAAAAAGAGAACATCTGGTTGGTAGCGTTCTTGTATGCCTCTGGCAAAGGCCAAATCTGCATCGTCAAAGACAGGGATTTTAAAGGTGACCTTGTCTGGATCAAGTTGGGAAACGATAAAGTCCAAGGTCTCAAAGTTGACTTCCATCTTGGATGAAGGAGGTTTGGGACTGAGGGTGACCTGGTCGATGTCTTTCAACCAATTTTGCCAGCGAGATCCTTGAGTTTCAACAGCTAGAGTGACACCACGTTCCTTGAGTTTAGTGACCAATTCGGCCATGTTGGCTGCTAGGATAGCAGGATTTCCCCCAGATAGGGTTACGTAGTCGTAGCTTCCTAGTTTATCCAAGGCAGCAATAACCTCGTCAGCAGTCATACGAGTTGGCTTTTCAGATCCATCCCAAGTAAAGGCAGAATCGCACCAGTCGCAGTGGTAGTCGCAACCAGCAGTGCGGACAAACATGGTTTTCTGCCCGATAGCACGACCTTCACCTTGAAAAGTTGGGCCGAAAATTTCCAGAACTGGTAGTTTGAGGATACGTTCCCTAGTCATCTAACCACTCCCGTCTAAACTCCGCAAAGGCAGTCGGAGTTTCATAGAGGCGAATGTATTCCAAACGGAGACCGCGTTCATCTGGCAACTCTTGACTCATGGTTTGGAAAATCCAGTAAACCATATTTTCAGCAGTCGTGTTCATATAGGGAAGAGTTTCATTGAGATAGCGATGATCCAAGTGGGGTTCTAAGTAGTTCTTGTAGATGGCTTTGATATCTCCAAAATCGTAGGCCATGCCACGTTCATCTAAAAATCCACTGACAGCAATCTGCAGACGATAGGTGTGGCCATGAAGGGATTTGCATTTTCCCTCATAGTGAAAGAGGTGGTGGGCAGCATCAAAGGTAAACTCTTTTGATACCAAGGTTCTGTGAGGATTGTAGACAAGAGACTCCCCGGTTTCCTGTTTGATTTCTTTGGGTGCAAAAAACATTAGGCCTCTCCTTTCTGTGAGAGATAAACATCAAGACCATGTTGACGTAGGTGGCAGGCTGGGCAATCTCCACAGCCACTTCCGATAATCCCGTTGTAGCAGGTTAAGGTCTTTTCACGAACATAGTCAAAGGCACCGAGTTGGTCGGATAATTCCCAAGTTTCAGCCTTATCTAGCCACATGAGAGGTGTTTGGATAACAAAGTCGTAATCCATGGCAAGGTTGAGGGTAACATTAAGGGATTTGACAAAGACATCTCGACAATCGGGGTAGCCTGAGAAGTCTGTCTCGCAGACACCTGTCACGATATCTTTAATGCCTCGTTGCTTAGCAAGAACTGCCGCAAAGGATAGAAAGAGGTGGTTGCGACCGTCAACAAAAGTATTGGGAACCTCTCCCTCTTTTTGCTCAATCTCTAGATCAGAAGTCAAGGCGTTTTCAGTGATTTGCCCCAGCAGAGACATATCTAGGATATGATGACGAATCCCCTGTTCCTTGGCGATTTCTCTAGCAACTTGAATTTCGAGATGATGGCGTTGGCCGTAGGCAAAGGTAACGACTTCGACCGTTTCATAGTG
Organism: Streptococcus mitis; assembly: GCF_003942765.1. Classification (GTDB taxonomy): domain Bacteria; phylum Bacillota; class Bacilli; order Lactobacillales; family Streptococcaceae; genus Streptococcus; species Streptococcus mitis_BE. The sequence continues at coordinate 42,011 of NZ_RJNW01000006.1, read as the reverse complement.
TTCTTTAGCCNAAAAGAGGCAGGTTGTAGAATCTTGACCGCCACTAAAGACGACCAAGGCTGATTGACGTTTCATAATACTCCTTCCAAAATGGGGAATGTTCAGAGCACGCAAAAAGCTCCCTTGAGGGAGCTAAAAAATACCAAGTAGAGGTTTTTTTTAGCGATGGCATGTCCCAAACATCGTAATATTCTATCTACAGTCTAGCATATTTTTTGAAAAATGGCAAAGGGCAAGAAAAAAGAGACCAAAGAAAGTACTTGGTCTCTAATATGATTAGCTCAATTCAGCAACGATGGCCTTGATTTGTTCTGCTGTATGAACACCTGCAACTTGTTTCACTACTTGGCCGTCTTTTTTGAAGAGAAGAGTTGGGATAGACATGATTCCAAAAGCACGAGCTGTGTTTGGATTTTCATCAACATCCATTTTAACGATTTTCAAGACATCTTCTGAAAGTTCTTCAGACAATTTATCCAAGATTGGACCTTGCATACGACATGGACCACACCAAGTTGCCCAGAAGTCTACCAAGACCAAACCGTCTTTTGTTTCTTGTTCAAATGTTGCATCTGTAATTGCTTTTGCCATTGTATTTCTCCTTTTTTAGTTATATTGGCTTAAATCTTGTTTCATGAGATAGAAGAAGACATCTCCATAAGTCCCATGGTAGTCCAAATCATGACCGTTGTATGTTAATTTTTGGACAGGATAGTAGTCTGCGACGCCGATAAGGCAAGCTTGTTGCGAACGATCAAAGTCTTCATAAGAATCGAAGGTTACAGTTCTTTCGTTCTTGCTGGCATCTAGATAGGTAATTTCAATCATGTTTAAAACTCCTTTGTTTAATGATGATTTCATTTTACTCCTTGTAAAAGAGAATGTCAAGAAAAATGATTGCGCACGCAACTTTTTCTAAAATCATCTTAAATCAAGAAATCCAAACCAGTTTCCAAGCTTGCTTCGACAGCCTTTTGTAGAGAGGCCAGTGTCTTTTGCCCATCACTTGTCAGGCAGATAAAACTAGAGCGTCTATCTTGATCACAACACCTGCGACTAAGCAGACCGCAATTTTTGGCTTCCAAGCGAGCCACCATCCGAGAAACAGCGCTCGGGCTCAGATGAAGTTTATCTGGCAGGTCAATTTGGCGTAGAGATTTTTCTTGAGCCAAGTCCAGATAGTAGAGCAGGTAGAACTCTTTCAAGGTCAGACTTTGCTCGCTCTGCTGGCAAATAGTCTCTTCCAAGAGACTTTCAATTTCTTTCTGACGCCGATTGAAGTCAAACCATTTTTCTAAATAGGTCATAGTATCTCCTTTCTTTTTAGAGTTATAAGATAGAAGAATGTCCATTAACGGACAGTCTCTGCATCACAAGATGAATGCGCATGCAATAATTATACTACTTTTCAAAAGAGCTGGCAAGAAAGACGCAGGCATCTTTTATCCTAAATCATGCCTGTTTTCACAAGTCAAGAATTGTTTGTATCCCCTTTCTTCTCAAACTTTCATCAACTCTTGTGCATTTCCTTGAAATTTTCTGAAAAAAGAGTAAACTGGTATGCAAGAAGTCTATTTCGTGGAGTTTAGGATGAAATTATATGTTCAATTAATGATTCTCTTTGTGATTTCTCTAATCGGAGAGGGGATCTCTAGTTTCTTTCATTTGCCCATCCCAGGCAGTATTATCGGTTTGATTATTCTCTTTCTAGCCCTACAATTCAAGTGGCTGAGAACTAGGCATGTCAATATGGTGGGGAATTTCTTGCTGGCCAATATGACCATTCTCTTTTTGCCGCCAGCAGTGGGAATCATGGAGAAGTTTGATGTGATTGCTCCCTATCTTTTGCCAATTGTTTTGATTGTCTTTTTTGCAGCAGTCATCAATATTATCCTCATAGCCTTGGTAGTTCAGTTTATCAAACGACGGTTTGAGGGAGATTATGAGAAAGGAGATGCCAAATGAGTGAATTTGTTTCCAATCCCCTGTTTGGGATTGCCCTGTCTATCCTAGCTTATCTAGTAGGAATGCTGATTTACAGACGTTTTCCCCATCCATTGACAACTCCCTTGCTTTTGTCAGCTGTTTTCATTATCATCTTTCTAAAGGTGACGGGTATTTCTTACCAAGATTACTACCAAGGTGGGGTTTATTTGAACAACTTGATTGTCCCATCGACCGTGGCTCTAGGGATTCCGCTTTATAAGAGTTTTCACTTGATGAAGCACCATGCTCGGAGTATTCTCTTTGGTAGTCTGCTAGCGGTAGTGGTCAATACCTCTTTCACAGCCCTTGTAGCTAAGATTTTTGGCATGGACTTTTTCCTAGCTATTTCTCTCTTTCCCAAGTCAGTAACAACCGCCATGGCAGTGGGAATCACAGAAAAATTGCAAGGCTTGACGACCGTGACTTTGGTGGTTGTAGTAGCAACTGGGATTTTAACCAGTGTTATCGGACCAACCCTTTTGAAGTGGTTGAAAATTGACGACCCAGTAGCTGTTGGTCTTTCTCTTGGAGGAACAGGTCATGCTGTCGGAACAGGAACTGCCTTCCGATACGGCTCTGTAGCAGGAGCCATGGGTGGCTTGGCTATCGGTGTCACAGGTATTCTCTATGTCTTTGTTAGCCCTATCGTAGCCAGTTTGATATTGAGTTAAAAAGCAAGGAATTTGAATTCCTTGCTTTTTAAAATCATATGTTATAGACTATTACTTTTCTTTGTTTAAGTGAATGACTTGATCGTAGTGTCTTAAGTCCTCTTCTGCGTAGTGGTGAATGACTTCAATGACTGTTTGAGGTAGGAAGAAGAGCAAGTCGCTAATTTTTCTGCTATTTTTCGAGTCAAGATTGGCCTTAATCTCATCGGCTAAGATGAGTTGACTATCGTGGTAGAGGGCGCGAGCAATTTCTAGGCGTTGTTTTTCTCCACCAGACAGACTATCATTGCTGAGCGTTCGATTTTTCAAATGTAATAATCCTGTTTTTTTAAGGATATGATTTAAAGTCTCAGGACTTTTATCCAGTCCTAGAAGGATATTGTCTTCCAGAGAGAGCGTATCAAAGTAATGGCTATCTTGGAGGATATAGGAACTAATGCTTGTGATTTCTTGACGGGACAGGTTCTGACCAGCAAAGCTAATCTGTCCACTTGTCGGTGTCTCTTCTCCATGAATGATATTGAGCAGGGTCGTCTTACCAGAGCCACTTTCGCCGATAATGGCAATTTTTTCTCCTTGCTTGATGTGCATGGAAATCGGAGACAGGAGGCTGTTTCCATCTTTTTCTAGGGAGATGGTGTCAAGTTGGAGAGGGAAAATATTTTCTATGCTACTAGGCGAGATGGAGTCAGACTGGTCCAAAAGTTTTTGGTATTTGTTGAGAAGAGTTCGAGTCGCTTTTCGGGTGTTGGTAAAGTAGGCCAACTCTTGGAATTGATAGCCGATATTATGGGAAACCAGATAGATGGCCACAAAACTCGCCGCATCTAAATAATTATAGTAGGTCATAAATCCACCGATGACGATTGGTGTGACAGAACAAAAGGCATCGATGCTATTGATCAAGAGACTGTTTAAAGTGCGTTGTTTTTCATAGTTAATTTCGGTATCTAGACTGGTTTGTAATTGCTTTTGATAGCGAGCAAAAAAGAAGTCTTGTCCCTGATAATGGCGAATTTGTTGGCTACCACCAATAAAGTTTGTCAAACTTGCTAAGTAGCTCTGGTTAACAGTGGACCGCTTTTCAGAAAGTGAATCCAAGCGCTTGGATCCGATAGCACTGCAGAGTACAGGAAAGGAGTAGAAGAGAATGAAAATCAAGCCCAGGTAAAAATTGGTCCATAGGGCATAGAGAATGGACACAGTGGTGAAGCCCAGGGAAGAAATAATGATAACCGTTGGTTCGATATAGCTTTCTTCTAGTTGCTTGACGTCGTTTTCTAGGTCGGACAAAATATCCTTTTCATCAATCTCATAACTGTTTAAAAATCGCTTGAAAATAGCACTCTTGATTCCATATTTGAAATCAGTAATCAAACGAGCGTAGTAATAGCGTTTCCCAGCCAAACCTAGTAAGAGGATGAGATTACCAAGGATTCCTAAAATCAAAACTTTCCAAAGAAGGCCTAGTTCTTGATTTGTAAAACTAGCAACAATATTCTGAACAAGTGCTGGTGTGATAATTGCTTCCAGCCAGGTAACGGCAATAGAAAAGAAGTAAAGTAAGAGGTGTTTCTTAGTAACAAATCTTCTCAGCATAAAGACTTGACCTCCTTATCGATATATATGTAATCAGTTTTTAATTTATTATACTCCTTTATCTCAAATACTTCATATAAAAATGTAGGTGTTGAAGACGAAAAAAGCCTAGCGAGTTATTGTCGCTAGACTCTGAGATTATTGCAAATTAACCTTGTTTTTCAAGATATAGTAGGTACCGAGATAAAAGATAGCTATGAAAATGAGTTCTTCAACAATGCCTATGCTTGCCCCCATATAGAAATTATCATTAAATCCTGCTAGTGAATTGACATAGAAGTTAGTACTGCTATTGAAGAAGATTTCAATAATTCCAATAACGATTCGGATACCAATGTAGGCTGCAACAGCGAGTGCTGTACGATATTCATTGAAAAGTTGTCCGATAGAAATGGCCAAGTAAATGCAGAGGATCCCTGAAATTGTACTAAGCAGGAAGGATAAGACAGTAAGACCAAAGCCGGTAAAATGTTCTCCAACAAATGATAGAAGAGTAGAAAGTTGAACTTCATTATAATTTGTTGACAATAAGATAATATAGATACATAGGAGTAAGACAGCAGTGCTGACAATAGACCAGATAAAGGCCCCAACTAGTTTAGCTGTGATGATATGGTGTTCAGAAACTGGCAAGGTCAAAGTCAGATAGCCTTGTCGGTCATAGACACTACCTTTAAAGCGTTTAATAATCAAGAAAAGAGTTGAAATCCCAAGTGTAAGCATCAAGCCACCAAAGACAGTAGCTAGAAAAAATAGCATAGTAGCCTGACTTTCTTGGTAAGGTAGATTTTTAAAGCCTTGTGTCTGTATTCCGATAAGGGCAGAAAGGACTAGAACAGCAGCGTAGAGGGCTAAATACCACTTGTTAACATTTTTAAATTCGTAGCGAATTAAATTCCAAAACATAATAATCTCCTTTACTTAGGCCTTAAATTCCTGACGGAAGAGTTGGTCAATGGATTCACCTGACTCATAGCGAATATCATCTACATTTCCTTGACGGACGACTTTTCCGTCCTTTAGGAAGACAATTTCATCCAAGATTGGCTCGATATCAGAAATCAAGTGGGTAGAAATCAAAACGCTAGAAGTTGGGGAATAGTTATTGATAATGGTATTGAGGATGTAATCACGGGCTGCTGGATCCACACCACCAATTGGTTCGTCTAAAACGTAGAGGCGGGCGTCACGGCTCATAACCAAAATCAGTTGGACCTTTTCCTTATTTCCTTTTGATAGTTTCTTGAGACGACTATTTTCATCAATGCCGAGGTCTGCAAGTAGATGATGGGCGCGTTCCAGATTGAAATCTTTATAGAAGGTCTTGAAGTAGGTTAGGGCTTCTTTGACCTTCATTTGTTCATTGAGATAGGTCGTATCCGGCAAATAAGCTACGATAGCTTTGGTTGCTGGGCTTGGATCCATGTCGTTGATGAGGACGCGTCCTTGGTCTGGTTGTAAGAGCCCATTGATTAGTTTGATCAAGGTTGTTTTTCCTGAGCCGTTTGGGCCAAGGAGACCGACAATTTTTCCAGCGGGGATGTCAAGAGAAACATTTTCAAGGGCTGGGGTTGCTCCATAAGATTTGGATACATTTTCAAATGCTAGTAATGACATAGGCTTAAACTCCTTTAATATAATCGCCGACTACGCCTGGTAGTTCTTCTTTTTCATAGCCAAAATGGGTCATGGAGGAAACGAAGTGTTCCAATTCTTCTTCTGATAGTTGTTTACGCGATTGGGTGATCAGCTCCTTATCCTCGGTCACAAATCGTCCAGTTGTGCGCTTGCTGTAGACAAATCCTTCTCGTTCAAGGTCTGACAAGGCTCTTTGGATGGTGTTGGGATTGACACCTGCCTCGCTAGCTAGCTCTCTCACGGTTGGAAGTTGTTGATTGGGTTCCAGTGTATGGGAAACAATCTGAAGCTTGATTTTTTCCATAATCTGTAAATAAATGGGTTTTTTATTGTCGAATGTCCAGGACATCTTGTTCTCCTTTCATTTATCCTTTTGTCTTAATCAAATAATACAACAAAACAAAAAACTTGTCAAGCAAAAAGAAGAATTGTTTTGGGAATCGCTTAAAAAATGGTATAATGAAAAGAAAACGATAAGGAGGGAAAGGATGCGTTGTCCAAAATGTGGGGCTACCAAGTCAAGTGTTATCGATAGTCGCCAAGCAGAAGAAGGGAACACCATTCGTAGAAGACGTGAGTGCGACGAATGCCAGCACCGTTTTACAACCTACGAACGGGTAGAAGAAAGAACCTTAGTGGTTGTTAAAAAAGATGGTACACGGGAACAATTCTCCAGAGATAAAATCTTTAATGGAATTATCCGCTCAGCCCAGAAACGTCCTGTGTCAAGTGATGAAATCAACATGGTAGTCAATCGTATCGAACAGAAACTCCGTGGTCGAAATGAAAATGAAATTCAAAGTGAGGACATTGGTTCACTCGTCATGGAGGAGTTAGCTGAACTGGACGAGATTACCTATGTACGTTTTGCCAGTGTCTATCGTAGCTTTAAGGATGTGAGTGAGTTAGAGAGTTTGCTCCAACAAATCACCCAGTCCTCTAAAAAGAAAAAGGAAAGATAAATGAAGCCAATTGACCGTTTTTCTTATCTAAAGAATAATCGGGTGTCGCAAGATACCTCATCTCTGGTACAGTGCTACCTCCCGATTATCGGTCAGGAGGCACTGAGCCTTTATCTTTATACCATTAGTTTTTGGGACAATGGTAGAAAGGAATACCTCTTTTCAAGCATTCTCAACCATCTCAACTTCGGGATGGATAGACTTTTAAAATCCTTGAAAATCCTATCTGCTTTCAATCTCTTGACCCTCTATCAAAAAGGGGATGTCTATCAGCTAGCCCTCCATGCTCCACTTTCGAGTCAGGATTTCTTGGAGCATCCTGTTTATCGCAGACTCTTGGAGAAAAAGATTGGCGATGCAGCTGTGGAGGATTTGAAACTTGAAAGTGCTGAGGGAGAAGAAATACCTGTCTCACTCAATCAAGTATTTCCAGACTTGGCAGAACTGGGAAGTCAAGAATACCTTGCTCCCAAGAAGAAAGTGGCTAATGATTTTGACTTGGACCATTTTCGTCAGCTTATGGCTCGAGACGGGCTTCGTTTTGCGGATGAGCAGTCCGACGTCTTAAACCTGTTTGCCATTGCTGAGGAAAAGAAATGGACTTGGTTTGAGACCTATCAATTGGCCAAGTCAACAGCTGTTTCCCAGGTTATTTCAACTAAACGCATGCGGGAAAAAATTGCTCAAAAACCAGTTTCCTCTGACTTTAATCCTAAGGAAGCAACCATTATTAAAGAAGCCAAAAGTAAGACTGCTCTGCAGTTCTTGGCAGAAATCAAGCAGACACGCAAGGGAACCATTACCCAAACAGAAAGAGAACTTTTGCAACAGATGGCTAGCTTGGGCTTGCTGGATGAAGTCATCAATATCATTCTCTTATTGACCTTTAATAAGGTGGATTCGGCAAATATCAATGAGAAATATGCCATGAAAGTAGCCAATGACTATGCCTATCAAAAGATTCATTCGGCAGAAGAAGCAGTCATGCGAATCCGTGAGCGAGGGCAGAAGAGCCAGGCTCAAAAGACTAGTAAACCGAGTCCTACCAAGTCCAATGTACCCAAGTGGAGCAATCCAGATTATAAGAATGAAACCAGCGAGGAAACTCGTCTGGAACTAGAACGTAAGAAACAAGAACTATTAGCTCGATTAGAAAAAGGAGGAGATTAGATGGAAAGTGTCGGAGACGTACTCAAGCGTCAACCTAGCCGTTTTCATTATCAAGATTTGGTCCAGAAAATCATGAAGGATCCTGATGTTGCGGCCTTTATCCAGCAAGAATCCCTGACTCCAGAGGAATTAAATCGCAGTATCTCCAAGTTTAATCAGTACATCACCGAGCGAGACAAGTTTCTTCGTGGTGATACAGATTATATTGCCAAAGGCTACAAGCCGATTTTGGTTATGAATCATGGCTATGCGGATGTTTCTTACGAAGAAACTCCTGAACTAATCGCGGCTGAGAAAGAAGCGGCTATTAAGAACCGTCTCAAGTTAATCAATCTGCCAGCCAGTCTCAGGAAAGCTAGTTTGGCTCAAGTAGACTTGGATGATTTGGGTCGCTTGCCAGTTTTTGAAAAGCTATTAGCCTTCGTGGAGCAATATCCAGCTATTCGAAAAGGTCTTTATTTGTATGGAGACTTTGGTGTGGGTAAAAGTTTCATGGTGGCTGCCTTGACTCATGATTTATCAGAAAAACGAGGTGTTTCATCCACTCTTCTCCATTATCCTAGCTTTGTCATTGATGCTAAAAATGCCATCAGTGATGGCAACGTCAAGACCCTGGTAGATGAGATTAAGCTTTCTGAAGTCCTGATTTTAGATGATATTGGTGCCGAGCAATCAACACCTTGGGTGCGGGATGAAATCCTACAAGTCATTCTCCAATATCGGATGCAGGAAAATTTACCGACCTTTTTCACCTCCAACTTCAACTTTGAAGAATTGGAGCTGCATTTCGCTAAAGGGAAACATGGAAATGACGAAACCTGGGAAGCCAGACGCGTCATGGAACGCATCCGTTATTTGGCTGAGGAGACTCGTTTAGAAGGAGTGAACCGTCGATGACAGAAACAATCAAATTAATGAAGGCTCATACTTCAGTGCGCAGATTTAAGGAGCAATCCCTTCCTCAGGAAGACTTGACTGAAATCCTGACAGCAGCCCAAATGGCCTCGTCTTGGAAGAATTTCCAATCCTACTCTGTGATTGTGGTACGAAGTCAAGAGAAGAAAGATGCTCTGTATGAATTGGTACCTCAAGAAGCCATTCGCCAGTCTGCTGTTTTCCTTCTCTTTGTCGGAGACTTGAACCGAGCAGAAAAGGGAGCACGACTCCATACGGATACCTTCCAACCTCAAGGTGTAGAAGGTATCTTGATTAGTTCAGTCGATGCGGCTCTTGCTGGTCAAAATGCCCTGCTTGCAGCTGAGAGCTTGGGCTATGGTGGTGTCATTATTGGCTTGGTGCGTTACAAGTCAGAAGAAGTGGCAGAGCTTTTTAACCTGCCTGACTACACCTATCCTGTCTTTGGGATGGCGCTAGGTGTGCCAAATCAAGAACATGAAGTCAAACCTCGCTTGCCATTGCATCAAGTGGTATTTGAGGAAGAATATCAGGAACAAACAGTTGATGTGATTGAAGCTTATGACCGTGTACAGGCGGACTATGCTGGGGCGCGTGCAACCACAAGCTGGAGTCAGCGTCTAGCAGAACAGTTTGGTCAAGCAGAACCAAGCTCAACTAGAAAAAATCTTGAACAGAAGAAGTTATTATAGAAAGTGAGAAATTATGGCCCTACCAACTATTGCCATTGTAGGACGTCCTAATGTTGGGAAATCAACCCTATTTAATCGGATCGCTGGTGAGCGAATCTCCATTGTAGAAGATGTCGAAGGAGTGACACGTGACCGTATCTATGCAACGGGTGAGTGGCTCAATCGTTCCTTTAGCATGATTGATACAGGAGGAATCGATGATGTCGATGCTCCTTTCATGGAACAAATCAAGCACCAGGCAGAAATTGCCATGGAAGAAGCAGATGTTATTGTCTTTGTCGTGTCTGGTAAGGAAGGAATTACTGATGCAGACGAATACGTAGCCCGTAAGCTTTATAAGACCCACAAACCAGTTATCCTCGCGGTTAACAAGGTGGACAACCCTGAGATGCGAAATGATATCTATGATTTTTATGCCCTTGGTTTGGGTGAACCACTGCCTATCTCATCTGTCCATGGTATCGGTACAGGGGATGTGCTAGACGCTATTGTAGAAAATCTTCCCAATGAATATGAAGAAGAAAATCCAGATGTCATTAAGTTTAGTTTGATTGGTCGTCCAAACGTTGGAAAATCAAGCTTGATTAACGCTATTTTGGGAGAGGACCGTGTCATTGCAAGTCCAGTTGCTGGAACAACGCGTGACGCTATTGATACCCACTTTACAGATACAGATGGTCAAGAGTTTACCATGATTGACACGGCTGGTATGCGTAAATCTGGTAAGGTTTATGAAAATACTGAGAAATACTCTGTCATGCGTGCCATGCGTGCTATTGACCGTTCAGATGTGGTCTTAATGGTCATCAATGCGGAAGAAGGAATCCGTGAATACGATAAACGTATCGCAGGATTTGCCCATGAAGCTGGTAAAGGGATGATTATCGTGGTCAACAAGTGGGATACGCTTGAAAAAGACAACCACACTATGAAAAACTGGGAAGAAGATATCCGTGAGCAGTTCCAATATCTACCTTACGCACCGATTATCTTTGTATCAGCTTTGACCAAGCAACGTCTCCACAAACTGCCTGAGATGATCAAGCAAATCAGCGAAAGTCAAAACACACGTATCCCATCAGCTGTCTTGAACGATGTGATTATGGATGCTATTGCCATCAACCCAACACCGACAGACAAAGGAAAACGTCTCAAGATTTTCTATGCGACTCAAGTGGCAACCAAACCACCAACCTTTGTTATCTTTGTCAATGAAGAAGAACTTATGCACTTTTCTTACCTGCGTTTCTTGGAAAATCAAATCCGCAAGGCCTTTGTTTTTGAGGGAACACCAATTCATCTCATCGCAAGAAAACGCAAATAAAAAAGTAGAATCTGGAATGACATTTCCAGATTTTTTTGATAGAATGAAGGTAAAGAAAACGCTATCAAATAGAGGGGGCTGGTGATGAAACATTTGTTTAAATTCTTACTCATATTTCCCTGTATTTACTTTTTCAGCTGGATTGACAAGGATAATAGAGATAGTAAATTTTTCCCATTTTTTTACTATTTTTACTGGATTTACATCCCCCTCTATGCTCTTTTTAGCCTTGCTTGGACAGTTTTTTCAGTTCTATTTTTCAATATCGTCTTGAGAAATGTGACAGATATCAAGTTATGGGGCGTTTGGTTTCTTTTTATTCTACTAGCTATTAGTATGAATTGGTTAACTTATTCCTGTTTCAAAAAAATGCTTGGCTTGAGACGGGGACTAGGAAAATATAAAGGTGGAAGGCATTGATTTATATTGGTAATAACATTTAATAGAACGAAACTACAGAAAACAATTTCAAAGAGGAGGTGTCGATGATGAAACTGTCCTTTAATTGGTTTCATTTGATACTCTTATTTCCTTGTTTTTACTTTTTTTATTGGATAGATAATGCTGATAGAAACAGTAAGTTTTTCCCCATTATCTACTATTTCTACTGGATTTATATTTCCCTTTTAGCTCTGTTTAGCTTGGATATGACAATTTTTTCATTCTTATTTTTCCCTTTTGTTCTAAATTATGTATCAGATGCTAGTACTTGGGGTGTTTGGTTGCTTTTGATAGTCTTATCTCTAGGCAGTGACTGGTTAGACTATATCTTTTTCAAAAACATGTTTCGCTTGAGACGAGAACTAGGGGAGTCTAACGGTGGAAGGCATTGATTTATACTCTTCGAAAATCAAATTCAAACCACGTCAACATCGCCTTGCCGTACTCAAGTACAGCCTGCGGCTAGTTTCCTAGTTTGCTCTTTGATTTTCATTGATTATTATATTACTTTCTATTTGTAGGAGGTTGCTTATGGAACGTCTAAAATCATTTATTACACAATATTCTAAATTCTATATTGGTTTAGTTCTGCTGATCTGGCTGGCTTTCTTCTTTGTTCCTTGGGATAAACCAGTTCTGGGAATATCTATCAATCTCTTAATCATGCAGAAAGTTTTACTAGTTTTTGGAATTCTGTCGATTTTGATGGCCTTGCTGTCCAAGAAAGTCAGTCTCTTTGTTTTTGGATTGATCTGCTGTTTTTCTCTTTGGATTAATCTATTTATCCTATTTGCGATTTTGCCGATTTTTGGCAATTAAAGTATCATAAAAGTCAGAGAGGTTAGCTTGGAAACTAGCCTCTTTTTCCTTTTCAAAATGGGGATTCTTCCTTGAAAATAATCAGTAATTGTGCTAAAATTAAAAGAACATTCTAAAATATTCGGAATTTAAAGTAAGGAAAAACATGGCTAATATTTTAAAAACAATTATCGAAAATGATAAAGGAGAAATCCGTCGTCTGGAAAAGATGGCTGACAAGGTTTTCAAATACGAAGACCAAATGGCTGCTTTGACAGATGACCAACTAAAAGCAAAAACAGTTGAATTTAAAGAACGTTATCAAAATGGAGAATCACTGGATTCACTGCTTTATGAAGCATTTGCGGTTGTCCGTGAGGGTGCCAAACGTGTCCTAGGTCTCTTCCCATATAAGGTTCAGGTCATGGGTGGAATCGTTCTTCACCATGGTGACGTGCCAGAGATGCGTACAGGAGAAGGGAAAACCTTGACTGCGACTATGCCCGTATACCTCAATGCTCTTTCAGGTAAAGGGGTTCACGTAGTTACGGTCAATGAATACCTATCAGAACGTGATGCGACTGAGATGGGTGAATTGTACTCATGGCTTGGTTTGTCAGTAGGGATTAACTTGGCTGCGAAATCTCCAATGGAGAAAAAAGAAGCCTATGAGTGTGATATTACTTACTCAACCAACTCAGAAATCGGATTTGACTACCTTCGTGATAACATGGTCGTTCGTGCTGAAAACATGGTACAACGTCCGCTTAACTATGCTTTGGTTGATGAGGTTGACTCTATCTTGATTGACGAGGCTCGTACACCTTTGATCGTATCAGGTGCTAACGCAGTTGAAACCAGTCAGCTCTACCACATGGCAGACCACTATGTAAAATCTTTGGACAAAGACGACTACATCATCGATGTGCAGTCTAAGACTATTGGTTTGTCTGATTCAGGGATTGACAAGGCTGAAAGCTACTTCAAACTTGAAAACCTCTATGACATCGAAAATGTGGCTTTGACTCACTTTATCGATAACGCCCTTCGTGCCAACTACATCATGCTTCTCGATATTGACTATGTGGTGAGCGAAGAGCAAGAAATTTTGATCGTTGACCAATTTACAGGTCGTACCATGGAAGGTCGTCGTTATTCTGATGGATTGCACCAAGCCATTGAAGCCAAAGAAGGTGTGCCAATCCAGGATGAAACCAAGACATCTGCCTCAATCACTTACCAAAACCTTTTCCGTATGTACAAGAAATTGTCTGGTATGACAGGTACAGGTAAGACTGAGGAAGAAGAATTCCGTGAAATTTACAACATTCGTGTTATTCCAATCCCAACCAACCGTCCTGTTCAACGTATTGACCACTCAGACCTTCTTTATGCAAGTATAGAAGCTAAGTTTAAGGCGGTTGTCGAAGACGTTAAGGCTCGTTACCAAAAAGGTCAGCCTGTCTTGGTTGGTACAGTAGCGGTTGAAACCAGTGATTACATTTCTAAGAAATTGGTCGCAGCTGGCGTTCCTCACGAAGTCTTAAATGCTAAAAACCACTATAAAGAAGCCCAAATCATCATGAATGCTGGTCAACGTGGTGCTGTTACTATCGCAACTAACATGGCCGGTCGTGGTACCGACATCAAGCTTGGTGAAGGAGTTCGCGAATTGGGTGGACTTTGTGTGATTGGGACAGAACGCCATGAAAGCCGTCGTATCGATAACCAGCTTCGTGGACGTTCAGGTCGTCAAGGAGACCCAGGTGAGTCACAATTCTACCTCTCTCTTGAAGATGACTTGATGAAACGTTTTGGTTCTGAACGCTTGAAGGGAATCTTTGAACGTCTCAACATGTCTGAAGAGGCCATCGAGTCTCGTATGTTGACGCGTCAGGTTGAAGCGGCTCAAAAACGCGTCGAAGGAAATAACTACGATACCCGTAAACAAGTCCTTCAATACGATGATGTCATGCGTGAACAACGTGAAATTATCTACGCTCAACGTTACGACGTCATCACTGCAGATCGTGACTTGGCACCTGAAATTCAGGCTATGATCAAACGCACGATTGGTCGTGTCGTTGATGGTCATGCGCGTGCGAGACAAGATGAAAAACTAGAAGCAATTTTGAACTTTGCTAAGTACAACTTGCTTCCAGAAGATTCTATTACTATGGAAGACTTGTCAGGCTTGTCTGATAAGGCTATTAAGGAAGAACTCTTCCAACGTGCCTTGCAAGTTTACGATAGTCAGGTTTCAAAATTACGCGACGAAGAAGCAGTCAAAGAATTCCAAAAAGTCTTGATTCTACGAGTGGTAGATAACAAGTGGACAGATCATATCGATGCCCTTGATCAATTGCGTAACGCGGTTGGACTTCGTGGCTATGCTCAGAACAACCCTGTTGTTGAGTATCAGGCAGAAGGTTTCCGTATGTTTAATGACATGATTGGTTCGATTGAGTTTGATGTGACACGCTTGATGATGAAAGCACAAATTCATGAACAAGAAAGACCACAAGCAGAACACCATATCAGTACAACAGCGACTCGCAATATCGCTGCCCACCAAGCAAATATACCAGAAGATTTGGATTTGAGCCAGATTGGACGGAATGAACTTTGCCCATGTGGTTCTGGTAAGAAGTTTAAAAACTGTCACGGTAAAAGACAATAAAATGAGATAGTTTAGAGGCGGATACCTTGTGAAAAGTAAATTTTTACTTGGTATCCGTTTGCTTTATAAGGAGATGAGTTATGGTATTTACAGCAAAAAGTCCTAAAATTAATATTGAAGAAGTTCGTGCCTTATCAAAATTAGAAGGCCAAGCTTTGGAGAGAAAATCTCAGCGCGATCAAGAGCTAGAAGCCATTATACGTGGAGAAGACCAGCGGATTCTCTTGGTAATCGGGCCATGCTCATCTGACAATGAAGAAGCTGTTCTTGAATACGCTAAGCGTTTGGCGACTCTACAAGAAGAAGTAGCAGACCGTATCTTTATGGTTATGCGTGTTTATACAGCTAAACCTCGTACCAACGGAGATGGTTACAAGGGCTTGATTCACCAGCCTAATGCGACAGAAGCACCAAGCCTCATCAACGGAATCAAAGCCGTGCGCCATCTTCACTATCGTGTCATCACGGAAACAGGTATGACGACAGCTGATGAAATGCTTTATCCTGAAAATCTTCCGCTTGTAGATGATTTGATTTCTTACATGGCGGTTGGTGCCCGTTCAGTTGAAGACCAGCAACACCGCTTTGTGGCAAGTGGGGCAGATTTTGCGACTGGGTTTAAAAATCCAACCTCTGGAAATCTCAATGTTATGTTTAATGGGATTTATGCTGCTCAAAACAAACAAAGTTTCCTTTTCCTAGGAAAAGAAGTGGAAACAACTGGGAACCCGTTTTCGCACGCTATTCTTCGTGGAGCAATCAATGAGTATGGTAAGAATATTCCTAACTACTACTATGATAATTTGATGGATACTATTGCTCAGTATGAGAAGATGGGCTTGGAAAATCCTTTTATCATTGTGGATACCAATCATGACAACTCTGGTAAGCAATACATGGACCAGATTCGAATTGTTCGCCAGACCTTGATTAACCGTGATTGGAATGAAAAAATCAAGCAGTACGTTCGTGGCTTTATGATTGAGTCTTATCTAGAAGACGGTCGTCAGAACGAACCGGAAGTATTTGGCAAGTCTATCACAGACCCTTGCCTTGGCTGGGAAAATACGGAAGTCCTCGTCAGAGAAATCTACCAAACGCTAGGAGAATAAGATGGCATTTATTGAAAAAGGTCAAGAAATCGATATTGAAGCAATCAAGGCAGAAACCCAATTGTCTGCGGAAGCCTTGCGCCTAAAGGAGCGCCGTGATAGAGAATTGGCAGACATCATTTCAGGAGAAGATGACCGGATCCTTTTGGTGATTGGTCCGTGCTCTTCTGATAATGAAGAGGCGGTCTTGGAATATGCTCGCCGTTTATCCGCCTTGCAAAAGAAGGTGGCGGACAAGATTTTCATGGTTATGCGTGTTTATACAGCTAAACCTCGTACCAACGGAGATGGCTATAAGGGTTTGGTTCACCAACCGGATACTTCTAAGGCTCCAAGTCTGATCAATGGCTTGCAGGCTGTGCGCCAGTTGCACTATCGTGTGATTACAGAGACTGGTTTGACAACGGCAGATGAGATGCTTTATCCGTCAAATCTGGTATTGGTAGATGATTTGGTCAGCTACCATGCTGTTGGGGCTCGTTCTGTGGAAGACCAAGAGCACCGCTTTGTGGCTTCAGGAATTGATGCACCAGTCGGAATGAAAAATCCAACCTCAGGAAACCTTGGGGTCATGTTTAACGGTATCTATGCCGCTCAGAACAAACAGACCTTCCTCTTCCATGGTCAAGAAGTTGAGACTTCAGGAAATCCCTTGGCCCATGTCATCCTTCGTGGTGCAGTTAATGAATATGGGAAAAATGAGCCTAACTTTTACTATGAAACCTTGCTAAATGCCATTGAGCGCTATGAAGCCATGGGACTTGAAAATCCCTTTATTCTCATTGATACCAACCATGATAACTCAGGAAAGCAATATATGGAGCAGATTCGAATTGTTCGCCAGACTTTGCAAAATCGTGATTGGAATGAGAAGATTAAAAAGACAGTTCGAGGCTTTATGATTGAATCTTACCTAGCAGATGGTCGTCAAAATCAACCAGAGGTCTTTGGTTGCTCTATTACGGATCCTTGCTTGGGTTGGGAAAATACAGAGGCTTTGGTAGAAGAAATCTATGCTACCTTGACAAAATAAGTGAAAAGGATGGAGTTGGGGGAATCTCAACTCCTTTTGATGAGAATGATAGTTGGACACGGAATTGACATCGAAGAATTGGCTTCGATAGAAAGCGCAGTTACACGACATGAAGGCTTTGCCAAGCGCGTGCTGACCGCTAATGAAATGGAACGGTTTAACAGTCTTAAAGGGCGCAGGCAAATCGAATATTTAGCTGGTCGCTGGTCGGCTAAAGAAGCCTTTTCTAAGGCAATGGGAACTGGTATTGGCAAGCTCAGTTTTCAGGATTTGGAAGTCTTGAACAATGAACGCGGGGCGCCTTATTTTAGTCGGTCACCATTTTTAGGAAAGATTTGGCTGTCTATCAGCCACACTGATCAGTTTGTGACAGCCAGTGTCATTTTGGAGGAAAATCATGAAAGCTAGTCCACATAGACCAACCAAGGCTCTGATTCATCTGGGAGCTATTCGACAAAATATTCAGCAAATGGGGGCTCATATCCCTGAAGGAACGCTCAAGTGGGCTGTTGTCAAGGCTAATGCCTATGGGCATGGGGCTGTTGCTGTTGCGACGGCTATTCAAGATGATGTTGATGGCTTTTGCGTTTCCAATATCGATGAAGCCATTGAACTCAGACATGCTGGACTCGGCAAACGAATCCTTATTTTAGGAGTTTCTGATCTAGAAGCTGTTTCTCTTGCTAAAGAATACGATATCACCTTGACTGTGGCTGGACTGGAGTGGATTCAAGCCCTCTTAGATAGGGAAGCAGACCTATCAGGTTTGACAGTCCACCTCAAGATTGATTCAGGAATGGGACGGATTGGTTTTAGAGAGGCTCGTGAAGCTGAGCAGGCTCAAGACTTGCTCCAACAACATGGTGCTCGTGTTGAAGGGATTTTCACCCACTTTGCGACTGCAGACGAGGAATTAGACGACTACTTTAATGAGCAGTTAGAACGGTTTAAAACCATTCTGTCAAGTATGAAAGGTCTTCCAGAGCTGGTTCATGCCAGTAATTCGGCAACGACTCTTTGGCATGCAGAGACTATTTTCAATGCGGTCCGTATGGGAGATGCTATGTATGGTCTTAATCCTAGCGGAGAGGTTTTGGACTTACCCTATGACTTGAAACCAGCCTTGACCTTGGAATCTGCTCTAGTTCATGTCAAGACAGTTCCATCTGGAGCTTGCATGGGCTACGGAGCGACCTATCAGGCAGATAGCGAGCAAGTCATAGCGACGGTGCCAATTGGTTATGCGGATGGTTGGACACGAGACATGCAGAATTTTTCTGTCTTGGTAGATGGCCAAGCTTGCCCAATCGTTGGGCGGGTCTCTATGGACCAAATCACCATTCGTCTGCCTAAGCTTTATCCGCTGGGAACCAAAGTCACCCTTATTGGTTCTAATGGGGGCAAGGAAATCACAGCTACTCAGGTAGCGACCTACCGTGGGACTATTAACTATGAGGTGGTTTGTCTTCTCAGCGATCGCATTCCGAGAGAATATTATTAGAAAAGAAAGGAGTGGAGCATGAATCTACATCAACCCTTGCATGTCTTACCTGGTGTGGGACCAAAGTCAGCAGAGAAATACGCCAAACTAGGAATTGAAAACTTGCAAGACCTCTTGCTCTACTTTCCTTTCCGTTATGAAGACTTCAAAACCAAGCAAGTATTGGAACTAGAGGACGGGGAGAAGGCAGTCCTATCTGGTCAAGTCGTGACTCCTGCCAGTGTCCAGTATTATGGATTCAAGCGCAATCGTCTGCGCTTTAGCCTCAAGCAGGGAGAAGTCGTTTTTGCGGTGAATTTCTTTAACCAGCCCTATCTAGCAGATAAGATAGAGTTGGGAGCAACCCTTGCTGTCTTTGGAAAATGGGACCGAGCCAAGGCTAGTCTGACTGGGATGAAGGTCCTAGCTCAGGTGGAAGATGACCTCCAACCTGTTTATCGCTTGGCTCAGGGAATCAGTCAGGCCAGTCTGGTCAAGGTTATTAAGACGGCCTTTGATCAGGGATTGGACCTCTTGATTGAGGAAAATCTTCCCCAGTCTTTGCTGGACAAATACAAACTCATGTCCCGTTGTCAGGCCGTTCGTGCCATGCATTTCCCCAAGGATTTGGCAGAATACAAGCAGGCCCTTCGCCGTATCAAGTTTGAGGAACTTTTTTATTTCCAAATGCAGTTGCAGACGCTCAAGTCTGAAAATAGAGTTCAGGGAAGTGGTCTGGTTCTGAATTGGTCTCAGGAAAAGGTGACAGCTGTCAAAGAAAGCTTGCCTTTTTCCTTGACTCAGGCTCAAGAAAAGAGTTTGCAGGAAATTTTGACCGATATGAAGTCGGACCACCACATGAATCGTCTTCTACAAGGGGATGTGGGGAGCGGGAAAACGGTGGTCGCTGGCTTGGCTATGTATGCGTCAGTGACGGCTGGCTACCAAGCAGCCCTCATGGTACCAACAGAAATCCTTGCAGAGCAACACTTTGAGAGTTTGAAGAGTCTCTTCCCAGCCCTAAAACTGGCTCTTTTGACAGGTTCCTTGAAAGCTGCAGAAAAGAGAGAAGTCTTGGAGACTATTGCCAAGGGTGAGGCTGATTTGATTATTGGAACCCACGCTCTGATTCAGGATGGGGTGGATTATGCTCGTCTGGGCTTGATTATCATCGATGAGCAGCACCGCTTTGGTGTGGGGCAAAGGCGTGTTCTGAGAGAAAAAGGCGACAACCCAGATGTCCTCATGATGACGGCGACTCCCATACCACGAACCTTGGCTATCACAGCCTTTGGAGATATGGATGTTTCCATTATTGACCAGATGCCAGCAGGACGAAAGCCTATTGTGACTCGCTGGATCAAACATGAGCAATTGCCTCAGGTCTTGACTTGGTTAGAGGGAGAAATTCAAAAAGGTTCCCAAGCCTATGTTATTTCTCCCTTGATTGAAGAATCAGAAGCTCTGGATTTGAAAAATGCCATTGCATTGTCTGAGGAGCTGACAGCTCATTTTGCTGGCAAGGCTGAGGTTGCTCTGCTACATGGTAAGATGAAGAGTGATGAAAAAGACCAGATTATGCAGGAGTTCAAAGAGAGAAAGACTGATATTTTGGTTTCGACAACGGTTATCGAGGTCGGAGTCAATGTTCCCAATGCGACCGTCATGATTATCATGGATGCTGATCGCTTTGGTCTGAGCCAGCTTCATCAGCTCAGAGGTCGTGTTGGTCGGGGAGATAAGCAGTCCTATGCTGTTCTCGTTGCCAATCCCAAGACGGATTCTGGTAAAGACCGCATGCGCATCATGACAGAAACCACCAATGGATTTGTCCTTGCGGAGGAAGATTTGAAAATGCGTGGTTCAGGTGAGATTTTTGGAACCAGACAGTCAGGACTCCCAGAGTTTCGAGTGGCTGATATTATCGAAGATTTTCCAATTTTAGAAGAAGCCAGAAAGGTGGCTAGCTATATTAGTTCTATAGAAGGCTGGCAAGAGGATCCAGAGTGGCGCATGATTGCCCTTCATCTGGAAAAGAAAGAACATTTAGATTAATACTCTTCGAAAGTCTCTTCAAACCACGTTAACGTCGCCTTGGATTATATATGTAACTGACTTCGTCAGTTCTATCTACAACCTCAAAGCAGTGCTTTGAGCAATCTGCGGCTAGCTTCCTAGTTTGTTCTTTGATTTTCATTGAGTATAAGCTTTCTATAAGGAAATCTTAAGCTAGCTTTCAGGTTTGGCCCTTATACTAGAGTCATCAAAAAGAAACGAGGACTCTCAGATGACAGTAACGATTAAAGTAAATTACCAAACCACTTTCCAAAAGAAAGAAGCAACAAAATAATATAAATATAAGGAAGAAAGAGTGAAATGCTCTTTTTTCGTTTCTAAAACTACTTTCAGCCCATCATCCTAAAAGTAAAGAATCTAAAATCTCTTTCTATTTATCCTTCTTTCTTGCATTGCTTTTCTAGATATGCTACAGTTGTGATAGCGATTACAAAATAAAAGGAGCATGTTATGAAAAATCCAGCTTTGTTAGAAGAAATTAAGACCTATCTAGGAAGGGACGAGGTTCCACAAGACTTTGATGCTTTTTGGGATGAGGAAGTGAAAAAAGTTTCAACTCTTCCAGCCTACCAGTTGGAGGAAAGAGATTTCCACATTCCTCAAGTCAAGTGCTATGAGTTAACCTTTGAAGGAAGCAAGGAAAGCAAGGTCTATGCACGCGTCGTTCTTCCAAAGAGTGAGGAGAAGGTTCCGATAATCTTCCATTTCCATGGTTATATGGGACGTGGTTGGGACTGGGCTGACATGCTGGCCTATACTGTGGCTGGTTACGGTGTTGTTTCCATGGATGTGCGGGGCCAGTCAGGATACTCGCAAGATGGAATGCGATCTCCTCTAGGAAATACGGTCAAGGGCCATATCATCCGTGGTGCTGTGGAAGGTCGAGATCATCTCTTTTATAAGGATGTTTATCTGGATATTTACCAGTTGGTCGAAATTGTTGCTAGTCTACCTCAGGTAGATGAGAAGCGCCTTTCTAGCTATGGTGCTTCACAAGGAGGGGCTCTAGCCTTGGTTGCGGCAGCGCTCAATCCTCGAATTGAGAAAACAGTTGCCATCTATCCTTTCTTGTCAGACTTCAGACGAGTGCTTGAGATTGGGAATACCAGCGAAGCCTATGACGAACTTTTCCGATATTTCAAGTTTCACGATCCATTCCATGAAACCGAGGAGGAAATTATGGCGACCCTTGCCTATATCGATGTGAAAAATCTTGCCCATCGTATCAAGGGTGAGGTCAAGATGATTACGGGCTTGGACGACGATGTTTGCTACCCTATTACCCAGTTTGCGATTTATAATCGTCTGACTTGCGATAAGGCCTATCGTATCATGCCTGAGTATGCTCACGAAGCCATGAATGTATTTGTCAATGACCAAGTCTACAACTGGCTCTGTGGTAGTGAGATTTCTTTTAAGTATATAAAGTGATGAATGAGAGAGCCCAGTAGCTCTCTTTTCTGTTATAAATGTTGAAAGTACTTTTAAAAATATTAAAATATTAAAATATTGCTGAAAGTAAAATCTATTCTATGACAAGCTCGAGATAAACCTATGACTTTATTGTATAATAAAGAAAAAGTCTCTAGGAAAGGAGTGAAATAGCTACTGTTTGGATTGCAGCTAGCTAAATTTTGAAAGAGAGAAGGATAGGAACTCTCGTTTATTAATTACTTTCTTATGTTTTCCTTTGATGGGGAGTAAAAATTTTAAAACAAAAAGAAAGCGCTTTATTTTTTAAAAATGGAAAGGTAGAAAGATGAATCAGAAGAATTTTGAACGAAAACAAAGATATGGAATTCGTAAATTTGCAGTGGGTGTAGCCTCTGTAACCATTGGTGCAGTGGTGTTTGGAGTAAATCCTGTATTGGCAAATGAACAAGGAAACTCAACTGTAACTGCTACTGAAAATAATAATCAAGGCTTATCAGAATTACCAAAAGAAGCTTCTTCAGGAAATCTTGCTCATTTAGATAGTGAATTAGCTGGAAAATTGGCAACAGCAAAAGACAATGGTGTGGAAGTTGATCAGGATAAGTTGAAGAAAAATGAGACTACTGAAGCAGAGACAACCACTCCAACAAATACACCTGCAGCTGACAATACACCAGCTCCTGCTGATAAACCAGAAGCAGATTCTGCAACTACAGAAGCAAGTAACAAGGACCAAGATAAAGAAGAAGAGGGAGTACTTCCTCGAGATTATTACGCTAGAGACATCGCAAATGCAACTCCAGTAGTGGAAAAAGAAGATGTTGAAACAAATGCGAAAAATGGTCAGCGTGTAGACCTAGCCAGTGAGTTAAATACATTGAAGAAACTTCAAAATGCGACCATTCATATGGAATTCAAGCCAGATGCCAAAGCTCCAGATTTTTATAATCTATTCTCAGTGTCTAGTGATAAGAAAAAAGATGAGTACTTCACAATGGCTGTTCTCAATAATACAGCCTTAATTGAGGGACGTGATGCAAATGGAGCACAATTTTATGATAAATATACGGATGCTCCATTACAAGTACGTCCTGGCCAGTGGAATTCAGTAACTTTCACAGTTGAAAAACCGACAGCAGAATTACCTCATGGTCGAGTGCGCCTCTACGTGAACGGGGTATTATCTCGAACAAGTCTGAAATCTGGTCATTTCATCAAAGATATGCCAGATGTAACACATGCTCAAATCGGAGCCACCAAGCGTGCTAGTAATACTGTTTGGGGATCCAATCTACAAGTTCGGAACCTGACTGTCTATGATCGTGCTTTAACACCAGATGAAGTTCAAACACGGAGTCAACTGTTTGAAAGAGGTGATTTGGAAAAGAAACTTCCTGAAGGTGCGCAAATATCAGAGAAAGAAGATGTTTTTGAAGGCGGAATGCATAACCAACCAAATAAAGATGGGATCAAGAGTTATCGTATTCCTGCACTTCTTAAGACAGATAAAGGTACTCTGATTGCTGGTGCAGATGAGCGTCGTCTTCATTCAAGTGACTGGGGCGATATCGGCATGGTCGTCAGACGAAGTGAAGATAAGGGTAAAACATGGAGCAATCGAGTAACTATTACAAATTTACGAGACAATCCAAAAGCTTCTGATCCATCAATCGGTTCACCAGTGAACATCGATATGGTTTTGGTTCAAGATCCTGAAACAAAACGAATTTTTTCTATCTATGATATGTTCCCAGAAGGGAAAGGAATCTTTGGGATGGCTGATCAAAGAGAAGAAGCCTATAAACAAATCGATGGCAAAACTTATCAAATTCTCTATAAAGAAGGCGAAGACGGCTCCTATACAATACGTGAAAATGGCACAGTTTATACCCCAGATGGGAAACCAACAGATTATCGTGTTGTAGTAGATCCGGTGAAACCATCTTATAGTGATAAGGGTGATTTATATCAAGGGGATCGACTATTAGGAAATATTTATTTCACAAGTAATAAAACGTCTCCATTTAGAGTTGCCAAGGATTCTTATCTATGGATGTCTTACAGTGATGATGATGGTAAGACCTGGTCAGCACCTCAAGATATTACTCCAATGGTCAAAGCTGATTGGATGAAATTCTTGGGTGTGGGTCCTGGAGTGGGGATAACCCTTCGTACCGGTCCAAATAAAGGTCGAATCGTCGTTCCTGTCTATACGACTAACCGTACCAACCACCTCAATGGTTCTCAATCATCTCGAATTATCTACTCAGATGACCATGGAAAGACTTGGCATATGGGAGGTGGTGTCAACGACAATCGTACGCTTTATGATGGTACAGTTGTTGATTCAAGCACTATGAACAATTATTATGCTCAAAATACGGAATCTTCTGTTGTTCAGTTAAACAATGGGGACCTCAAACTATTTATGCGTGGTTTGACAGGTGATCTACAGGTTGCGACAAGTCATGATGGTGGTCTAACTTGGGACAATAACGTTGATCGCTATGATGTGCCAGATGTTTATGTTCAAATGGCCGCGACTCATACGGTTCAAAATGGTAAAGAGTATATTCTCTTGGCGAATGCGAACGGTCCAGGTCGTAAAAATGGTTATATTCGAGTGGCTCGTGTTGAAGAAGATGGCCAGTTAACTTGGTTGCACCATCATTTGATTCAGGAAGGTGAATATGCATATAACTCTCTTCAACAAATTGGACCGGATGAATTTGGACTTTTATATGAGCACCATGCTCTAGGGGGGGTTCCATATACACTTTCCTTCAAGAAATTCAACTGGGATTTCTTGACCAAGGAAAGAATTTCTCCTAAAGAAGCAAAAGTAAAATATGCTATTCAAAAATGGCCAGGTATTATTGCGATGGAGTTTGATTCGGAAGTATTGGTAAATAAGGCTCCGACCCTTCAGTTGGCAAATGGTAAAACGGCAACCTTCATGACCCAGTATGATACAAAAACTCTCCTATTCACAGTGAATCCAGAGGATATGGGTCAAAGGATTACAGGTCTGGCAGACGGTGCAATTGAAAGTATGCACAATTTACCAGTCTCTTTAGCTGGATCTAAATTAAGCGATGGTATAAATGGAAGTGAAGCTGCGATAAATGAAGTTCCAGAATTTACAGGTGGAGTTAATGGCGTTGAGGCTGCAGTAACTGAAGAAGCTCCTGAATATACAGGTCCATTGGCAACAATGGGAGAAGAACCAGCACCAACAGTAGAAAAACCAGAATTTACAGGTGGAGTTAATGGCGTTGAGGCTGCAGTAACTGAAGAAGCTCCTGAATATACAGGTCCATTGGCAACAGTGGGAGAAGAACCAGCGCCAACAGTAGAAAAACCGGAGTTTACAGGTGGAGTGAATGGAGTAGAAGCTCTTGTAACAGAAATTCCTGAATATACAGGTCCCTTAGCAACAGTGGGAGAAGAGCCAGCACCAACAGTAGAAAAACCGGAATTCAAAGGGGGCGTAAATTCAGTTCTAGCAGCTTCAAATGAGGTTCCGGAATATAGAGGTGGTGCTAACTTTGTCTTGGCAGCTTCAAATGCTCTTCCTGAGTATAAAGGAGGTGTCAATGGAGCTGAGGCAGCAATCCATGAAGTGCCAGAGTACAAGGGAGAAACCAAACCAGTCTTAGCAGCTGCAAACGAACGTCCAGCTAAGAAGTTATCTCTTGGACAAGGTGCTACTTATCAAGCACCAGCGGCTAAACAAAATGAGCTTCCAAATACTGGAAGCAAAGAAAACACAACCCTTATTTCTATAGGATTAGTGGCAGGTCTCTTATCTGTTTTGACATTTNGGAAGAAACGAAAAGAAGACTAGGTCTTGAATAAAATGAATTTTGCTCATCGTTAATGATAAAAGAGATGGCCCATTTGAAAGATGGCTATCTCTTTTTATCATTTTAGATACTGAGCGAATTGAAAATAAGACAGTGCTGAAACTACTTTCAGAAACTGCTGTTCTATAAAATACTTTTGAAACTGAAATCTATTCTACCACAAAGTATTGAAAGCGCTTTAAAAATAATATATAATGAACCCATAAGAACAAAGAAAAGGAGGAAAGAGGATGCCACAGATTACTAAAGAAGCCTTGATTGCACAAATCAAAGATGGAATCATCGTTTCTTGTCAGGCCCTTCCTCACGAACCGCTCTATACAGAAGCGGGAGGAGTCATTCCCTTGCTGGTCAAAGCGGCTGAGCAAGGTGGAGCAGTCGGTATCCGAGCAAACAGTGTTCGTGATATCAAGGAAATCAAGGAGGTCACAAAACTTCCAATCATTGGGATAATTAAACGAGATTATCCACCACAAGAACCCTTCATCACTGCTACTATGAAAGAGGTTGATGAATTGGCAGAACTTAATATAGAGGTAATTGCTCTGGATTGTACCAAGCGTGAACGCTATGATGGTTTAGAGATTCAAGACTTCATTCGTCAGGTTAAGGAGAAATATCCTAACCAGCTCTTGATGGCTGATACAAGTACTTTCGAAGAAGGATTGGCAGCTGTTGAAGCAGGAATTGACTTTGTCGGAACAACTTTATCAGGATACACATCTTACAGTCCAAAAGTGGATGGTCCCGATTTTGAATTAATTAAAAAACTCTGTGATGCCGGTGTAGATGTCATTGCAGAAGGGAAAATTCATACACCAGAACAAGCCAAACAAATCCTTGGATATGGAGTGCGAGGCATCGTTGTTGGTGGCGCTATTACTAGACCAAAAGAGATTACAGAACGCTTCGTTGCTGGTCTTAAATAACACAATCTCAAAAAAGAGGAGAGTGGTGGATGCGTCGGATAAAATGAAAACGTATACAAGTTCAATCTTACTCATTATCCAATATGGATACGCTTATCAATTAGGAGAATACAAATGAAATTTAGAAAACTAGCTTGTACAGTACTTGCGGGTGCTGCGGTTCTTGGCCTTGCTGCATGTGGTAATTCTGGCGGAAGTAAAGATGCTGGGAAATCTGGTAGCGATAGCGGAAAAACAGAAATCACTTGGTGGGCATTCCCAGTCTTCACTCAAGAAAAAACTGGTGACGGTGTTGGAACATATGAAAAATCAATCATCGAAGCGTTTGAAAAAGCAAATCCAGATGTAAAAGTGAAATTGGAAACCATCGACTTCAAGTCAGGTCCTGAAAAAATCACAACAGCTATTGAAGCAGGAACAGCTCCAGATGTACTGTTTGACGCACCAGGACGTATCATCCAATACGGTAAAAATGGTAAATTGGCTGAGTTGAACGACCTCTTCACAGACGAATTCGTCAAAGATGTTAACAACGAAAATATCGTACAAGCAAGTAAAGCTGGAGACAAAGCTTACATGTATCCAATTAGTTCAGCTCCATTCTACATGGCTATGAACAAGAAAATGTTGGAAGAAGCTGGAGTTGCAAACCTTGTAAAAGAAGGTTGGACTACTGATGATTTTGAAAAAGTTTTGAAAGCACTTAAAGATAAAGGCTACACACCAGGTTCATTGTTCAGTTCTGGTCAAGGGGGAGACCAAGGAACACGTGCCTTCATTGCAAACCTTTATGGCGGTTCTGTAACAGACAAAGACGTAACTAAATATACAACTGATGATCCTAAATTCGTCAAAGGTCTTGAAAAAGCAGCTGGCTGGATCAAAGATGGTTTGTTGAACAATGGTTCACAATTTGACGGTGGAGCAGATATCCAAAACTTTGCCAACGGTCAAACATCTTACACAATCCTTTGGGCACCATCTCAAAACGGTATCCAAGCTAAACTCTTGGAAGCAAGTAAAGTAGAAGTGGTAGAAGTACCATTCCCATCAGATTCAGGTAAACCAGCTCTTGAATACCTTGTAAACGGATTTGCAGTATTCAACAACAAAGACGACAAGAAAGTTGCAGCATCTAAGAAATTCGTTCAATTCATCGCGGATGACAAAGAATGGGGTCCAAAAGATGTTGTTCGTACAGGTGCCTTCCCAGTTCGTACATCATTTGGCAAAGTTTATGAAGACAAACGTATGGAAACAATCAGTGGTTGGACTAAATACTACTCACCATACTACAACACTATCAATGGTTTTGCTGAAATGAGAACACTTTGGTTCCCAATGTTGCAATCTGTATCAAATGGTGACGAAAAACCAGCGGATGCTTTGAAAGCCTTCACTGAAAAAGCTAACGAAACAATTAAAAAAGCTACAAAACAATAAGCACTAAATCAGATTGACTCCTCCCTTTTCCCTGTGCATAGTCTATGTAAGAAAAGGGAGGATTTTGTTTGAAATGTAAGGAACTGTCACGAAATTAAAATGAAGTTCTTACATAAGCGAATCTTAAAAAATTTCATTTTGATTTTAAAACAGTTCAAGAAAATCCAAAATATTCTATTTGTGAAAGAGAGGTGCCGACTGTGAAAGTCAATAAAATTCGTATGCGGGAAACAGTGATTTCCTATGCTTTCCTAGCACCAGTATTATTCTTCTTTGTCATCTTTGTATTGGCTCCTATGATTATGGGATTCATTACAAGTTTCTTTAACTACTCAATGACTAAATTTGAGTTTGTGGGCTTGGACAACTACGTTCGTATGTTTAAAGACCCTGTCTTTATGAAGTCTTTGATTAATACCGTGATTCTGGTTATTGGATCTGTACCAGTTGTTGTTCTATTCTCACTCTTTGTAGCATCTCAGACCTATCATCAAAATGCCATTGCCAGATCTTTCTACCGTTTCGTCTTCTTCCTTCCTGTTGTAACAGGTAGTGTTGCCGTAACAGTTGTTTGGAAATGGATTTATGACCCACTATCAGGGATTCTAAACTTTGTCCTTAAGTCAAGCCACATCATCAGCCAAAACATTTCTTGGTTGGGAGATAAAAACTGGGCTTTGATGGCGATTATGATTATCCTTTTGACTACATCTGTTGGTCAGCCGATTATCCTTTATATCGCTGCCATGGGAAATATTGACAATTCATTGGTGGAAGCAGCTCGGGTTGACGGTGCGACTGAATTGCAAGTGTTCTGGAAGATTAAATGGCCTAGCCTCCTTCCAACAACACTTTATATCGCAATCATTACAACAATCAACTCATTCCAGTGTTTCGCCTTGATTCAGTTGTTGACATCTGGTGGTCCAAACTACTCAACAAGTACACTTATGTACTACCTTTACGAAAAAGCCTTCCAATTGACAGAATACGGTTATGCAAACACTATCGGCGTCTTCTTGGCAGTGATGATCGCTATCGTAAGCTTTGTTCAATTTAAAGTACTTGGAAACGACGTAGAATACTAAAGAAAGGAGACAGCTATGCAATCTACACAAAAGAAACCTTTAACAGCTTTCACTGTTATTTCAACTATTATCTTGCTCTTGTTGACCGTGCTGTTCATCTTTCCATTCTACTGGATTTTGACAGGTGCTTTCAAATCACAGCCTGATACCATTATGATTCCGCCACAATGGTTCCCTAAAATGCCAACCATGGAGAACTTCCAACAACTCATGGTGCAAAACCCTGCTATGCAGTGGATGTGGAACTCTGTGTTTATCTCATTGGTAACCATGTTCTTAGTTTGTGCGACCTCTTCTTTAGCAGGTTATGTATTGGCTAAAAAACGTTTCTATGGGCAACGCATTCTATTTGCAATCTTCATTGCAGCCATGGCACTTCCAAAACAAGTTGTCCTTGTACCATTGGTACGTATCGTCAACTTCATGGGAATCCATGATACTCTTTGGGCAGTTATCTTGCCTTTGATTGGATGGCCATTCGGGGTCTTCCTCATGAAACAATTCAGTGAGAATATCCCTACAGAATTGCTTGAATCAGCTAAAATCGACGGTTGTGGTGAGATTCGTACTTTCTGGAGCGTAGCCTTCCCAATTGTGAAACCAGGATTTGCAGCCCTTGCAATCTTTACCTTCATCAACACTTGGAACGACTACTTCATGCAGTTGGTTATGTTGACTTCACGTAACAACTTGACCATCTCACTCGGTGTTGCGACTATGCAGGCTGAAATGGCAACCAACTATGGTTTGATTATGGCGGGTGCCGCTCTTGCAGCAGTGCCAATCGTAACAGTCTTCCTTGTCTTCCAAAAATCCTTCACTCAAGGTATTACTATGGGAGCTGTCAAAGGTTAATACTCTGCGAAAATTGAATTCAAACTACGTCAGCGTCACCTTGCCATACTTAAGTATTGCCTGCGGTTAGCTTCCTAGTTTGTTCTTCAATTTTCATTGAGTATAAGAGAATACAGAGTTATAAGTGTCTACAAAATGTTGGGTATTTGCTTACCTTAGATATTTTGTTAGACACTTATCAACTTAAGAATGATTTTAGTTAACTATCAGAAACGAAGGAAAGAGTATGATTTTTGATGATTTGAAAAACATCACCTTTTACAAAGGGATTCACCCCAATCTAGACAAGGCTATCGATTATCTCTACCAGCATCGTAAAGATTCTTTCGAATTAGGTAAGTATGAGATTGATGGGGACAAGGTCTTTCTAGTTGTTCAGGAAAATGTCCTCAATCAAGCTGAAAATGATCAATTTGAGCATCATAAAAACTATGCAGATTTGCATTTGCTGGTAGAAGGACATGAATATTCGAGCTACGGTTCACGTATCAAAGACGAGGCAGTAGCATTCGACGAAGCAAGTGACATTGGCTTTGTTCATTGTCATGAACATTACCCACTCTTGTTGGGTTATCACAATTTTGCGATTTTCTTCCCAGGAGAACCTCACCAGCCAAATGGCTATGCAGGTATGGAAGAGAAGGTTCGCAAATATCTCTTTAAAATTTTGATTGATTAAAAAATCAGGAGGAGCAAATATGGCACAAAAAGGAGTAAGCCTTATCAAGGCAGCATTTGATACAGATAACTTTCTCATGCGTTTTAGTGAGAAAGTCTTGGATATCGTGACAGCCAATCTTCTTTTTGTCGTTACTTGTTTGCCCATCGTGACGATTGGAGTGGCTAAAATTAGTCTCTACGAGACTATGTTTGAGATTAAGAAGAGTAGACGCGTGCCTGTCTTTAAAATCTATCTAAGAGCTTTCAAGCAAAATCTGAAACTAGGTCTTCAGTTAGGTCTGCTTGAGTTGGGCATTGTCTCATTAAGCCTTCTAGACCTCTATCTCTTTTGGGGGCAGACAGCTATGCCTTTCCAAATGGTAAAAGCTATTTGTCTAGGTATTCTTATCTTCCTCACTATCGTGATGTTGGCTAGCTATCCCATCGCTGCACGCTATGATTTGACTTGGAAAGAAGTCTTACAAAAAGGACTTATCTTGGCAAGTTTTAACTTTCCTTGGTTCTTCCTCATGTTAGCCATTCTTGTCCTCATTGTGATGGTTCTTTATCTGTCCGCCTTCAGTTTACTTTTAGGTGGCTCAGCTTTCCTGCTTTTTGGGTTTGGACTCTTGGTCTTTATCCAGACTGGATTGATGGAGAAAATTTTCGCAAAATACCAATAATATGGCTTGTTTCTGAAACTACTTTCAAGCTTTAAACGTTTCAAAATACATATCGAAACTAAAATCTAAGTGTACACCAGATGTTGAAAGCGTTTTTCACAAGGTGTATACTAAACACATAAAGAATAAATCCTGCTTTTAGCAGAAAAAAAAGAAAACTTAGGAGAAAATCTATGTCAGATTTAAAAAAATACGAAGGTGTCATTCCAGCCTTCTACGCATGTTATGATGATCAAGGAGAAGTAAGTCCTGAGCGTACGCGTGCCTTGGTTCAATACTTCATTGATAAAGGTGTTCAAGGTCTTTATGTCAATGGTTCTTCTGGTGAATGTATCTACCAAAGCGTTGAAGACCGCAAGTTGATTTTGGAAGAAGTCATGGCAGTTGCCAAAGGTAAATTGACCATCATTGCTCACGTTGCTTGCAACAATACCAAAGACAGTATGGAACTTGCTCGTCATGCTGAAAGCTTAGGAGTAGATGCCATTGCAACGATTCCGCCGATTTATTTCCGCTTGCCAGAATACTCAGTTGCTAAATATTGGAACGATATCAGTTCTGCAGCTCCAAATACAGACTACGTGATTTACAACATTCCTCAATTGGCAGGGGTTGCTTTGACTCCAAGCCTTTACACAGAAATGTTGAAAAATCCTCGTGTTATCGGTGTTAAGAATTCTTCTATGCCAGTTCAAGATATCCAAACTTTTGTGAGCCTTGGTGGGGAAGACCATATCGTCTTCAACGGTCCAGATGAGCAGTTCTTAGGTGGTCGTCTCATGGGAGCTAAAGCTGGTATCGGTGGTACTTATGGTGCGATGCCAGAACTCTTCTTGAAACTCAATGAGTTGATTGCTGACAAAGACTTAGAAACAGCGCGTGAATTGCAGTACGCAATCAATGCAATCATTAGCAAATTGACTGCTGCACATGGAAATATGTACGGTGTGATTAAGGAAGTCTTGAAGATCAATGAAGGCTTGAATATTGGTTCTGTTCGTTCACCATTGACACCAGTGACTGAAGAAGATCGTTCAGTTGTAGAAGCAGCTGCAGCCTTGATTCGTGAAACCAAGGAGCGCTTCCTCTAATCCATAAGGAGGTATTTATGACACACTACGTTGCAATTGATATCGGTGGAACAAATATCAAATATGGTTTGATCGACCAAGAAGGCCAACTTGTTGAATCCCATGAAATGCCAACAGAGGCGCATAAAGGTGGGCCTCATATCTTACAAAAGACCAAAGATATCGTAGCTAGCTATTTAGAACAAGGTCCAGTAGCAGGTGTTGCTATTTCTTCAGCAGGAATGGTGGATCCAGACAAGGGTGAGATTTTCTACGCTGGGCCTCAAATCCCCAACTACGCAGGCACCCAGTTCAAAAAGGAAATCGAGACTAGCTTTACTATTCCTTGTGAGATTGAAAATGATGTCAACTGTGCAGGTCTGGCTGAGGCGGTATCTGGTTCAGGCAAGGGAGCGAGTGTCACCCTTTGCTTGACTATTGGAACCGGTATCGGTGGTTGTTTGATTATGGATGGGAAAGTCTTCCATGGATTTAGCAATTCAGCCTGTGAAGTCGGTTATATGCATATGCAGGATGGAGCGTTCCAAGATTTGGCTTCTACAACAGCTTTAGTGAAATATGTAGCTGAAGCACATGGAGAGGATGTTGATCAGTGGAATGGACGACGCATCTTTAAGGAAGCCACTGAAGGAAACAAGATTTGTATGGCTGGTATTGACCGCATGGTAGACTATCTAGGAAAAGGTCTGGCAAACATTTGCTATGTGGCTAATCCAGAAGTAGTCATTCTCGGTGGCGGTATCATGGGACAAGAGGCTATCCTCAAACCCAAGATCCGTAAAGCCTTGAAAGAGGCTTTGGTGCCAAGCCTTGCTGAAAAAACACGATTAGAATTTGCCCATCATCAAAATACAGCAGGTATGTTGGGTGCTTATTATCATTTTATACTCAATGAAAATCAAAGAGCAAACTAGGAAGTTAGCCGTAGGCAGTACTTGAGTACGACAAGGCGAAGCTGACGTGGTTTGAATTTGATTTTCGAAGAGTATTAAGACAAAACAATCCTAGTTTGGCTCAGCCAAACTAGGATTTTCTTACCCGTTTTTGTCTACGATAGCCATTGAGTTTTTTATTTTCCCAATAGCTGTTAAAGATTTTCTCCTTGCTTTCACGATTGATTTCCAAAAAGTAGGCATAAATCAAATCGATAAAGAAGAGCATAGGGAGTTGAGCGGATATACGTTGGATGTAGGATGACTGGCTGTGTGTGGCTACAAGAACAGTCTCTGTATAGGCCTGACTATCTTTATTGGGAACACTTGTAAAAAGTACAGTCTGTGCCCCCATCTCTTTCGCGTCTAATAGACTATCTAAAATAGAAGGAGTTGAGCCAGAAAGTGAGAAACCGAGTACGAGACAATTCTCATCCATAATACTGGTTGTCCAAGCAAAACCATCTTGATCGGTCAAAGCCTCGCAGACCACACCTAGACGCATAAAGCGTAATTTCATTTCACGAGCGACAAGGCCAGAACTCCCTGTTCCGAAGAAGTAGACACGATCAGCATCTTCGATTAACTGGGCGATTCGTTCCAGTTGTTCTTCGTCAATCAAGCCCTGTGTTTGTTCTCGCATATTACTGTAGCTTCGAAGAACTCGGTTGGTTAAAGGACTATGTTTGTGAGAATGAGTGTCCTGTTTCTTTGCTTGGTGCAGGTATTGGAAAATAAATTCTCGATAGCCTGTAAAACCACATTTTTTAGAAAAGCGGGTCAGAGCAGCTTGAGAGATATGTAATTTTTGAGTGACCTGCTGAGAAGATAAATCATCTGCAATGGTTTCAGCTTGCAAAAAATAGCGAGCGATTTCTTGCTCTAGTTCTGTCATTTCTTCGAAGTGAGAATCAATGAGGGTTGCTATATCTGGTTTGTCCATAGGGAAGGCTCCTTTAAATGAGTCATATTGGAAAAGACTGAGTCATCGAACTTTTACATTTATTATATCATATAATGTAGGGATGGATAAATAAAATCGTATTTTCCTGTAAAATGGGAAAAGCTCCCTTCTTTTCCAAAATTTCTTCTTAAATTATGGTACAATGAAGAGTAAGATTTTAAATAGAAATGAGACTGATTTGTATGAGGAAATTTAACAGCCATTCGATTCCGATTCGGCTTAATTTATTGTTTTCAATCATCATTTTACTCTTTATGACCATTATTGGTCGCCTGCTTTATATGCAGGTTTTGAACAAGGATTTTTATGAGACAAAACTAGCATCGGCTAGTAAAACAAAGGTGACTACTAGTTCAGCTCGGGGTGAAATTTATGATGCCAGTGGCAAGCCCTTGGTTGAAAATACTGTGAAACAAGTTGTTTCCTTTACTCGAAACAACAAAATGACGGCTGCAGATTTAAAAGAAACAGCCAAGAAGTTGCTGGCTTATGTGGAAGTTTCTTCTCCAACATTGACTGACCGACAGTTGGCGGACTATTACCTAGCAGATCAAGATGTGTATAAGAAAGCAGTGGAAAGCTTACCACGTGAGAAGCGCCTTGATTCTGATGGCAATCAATTATCTGAATCGGAGCTTTACAATAATACTGTTGAAAGTATCGATCCAAGTCAATTGACCTACTCTGATGACGAAAAGAAAGAAATTTACCTCTTTAGCCAACTTAATGCAGTTGAAAATTTTGCGACAGGAACCATTGCGACAGATTCCTTGACAGATACTCAGATTGCCTTGATAGCTTCGGCCTCTAAGAATTTACCTGGTATCAGTATTTCAACCTCGTGGGATCGAAAGGTCCTAGAGACTTCACTTTCGTCTATAGTAGGAAGTGTATCCAGTGAAAAAGCCGGTCTTCCAGCTGAAGAAGCAGATGCTTATATCAAAAAGGGTTATTCTCTAAATGACCGTGTTGGAACCTCTTATCTAGAAAAACAATATGAAGAAACCTTGCAAGGAAAACGCTCGGTGAAAGAAATCCATCTAGACAAGTATGGCAATATGGAAAGTGTCGAAAATATCGAAGATGGTACCAAAGGGAATAATATTAAACTGACTATTGATTTGGCCTTCCAAGATAGCGTGGACAATCTGCTTAAGAGTTATTTCAATTCCGAACTGGGAAATGGAGGAGCCAAGTATTCAGAAGGTGTGTATGCAGTCGCCCTTAACCCAAAAACAGGTGCGGTTTTGTCTATGTCAGGGCTAAAACATGACTTGAAAACGGGAGATTTAACACCTGATTCCTTGGGAACAGTAACCAATGTCTTTGTGCCGGGTTCTGTTGTCAAGGCGGCGACCATCAGCTCTGGTTGGGAGAATGGAGTCTTATCAGGGAATCAGACCTTGACAGACCAACCGATTGTCTTCCAAGGTTCAGCTCCGATTAATTCTTGGTACACTCAGGCTTACGATTCATTCCCGATTACAGCTGTGGAAGCCTTGGAGTATTCTTCTAATGCCTATATGGTTCAAACGGCTTTGGGCATTATGGGTCAGACCTATCAACCCAATATGTTTGTTCTAACTAACAATTTAGAATCCGCCATGGGGAAACTTCGCTCGACATTTGCGGAATATGGTCTTGGAGCCTCAACAGGCATTGACCTTCCAGATGAGTCAACTGGTTTTATACCAAAAGAGTATAATTTTGCTAATTACATTACCAATGTCTTTGGTCAGTTTGATAACTACACTCCTATGCAATTGGCCCAGTACGTTGGAACCATTGCCAACAACGGTGTTCGGATTGCACCTCACATTGTCGAGGGGATTTATGGAAACAATGAACAAGGCGGCTTAGGGAACTTAATCCAATCTGTTGAATCCAAGGAAATGAATAAAATTAATATTTCTGAGTCTGATGTTTCCATCCTCCAACAAGGTTTTTATCAAGTTTCTCACGGAGGGAGTGCTCTGACAACAGGTCGTGCCTTTTCAAATGGCGCAGCGGTATCCATTAGTGGAAAAACAGGTACTGCCGAAAGTTATGTAGCAGGTGGTCAAGAAGCCAACAATACCAACGCGGTGGCCTATGCCCCATCAGATAATCCTCAAATCGCTGTTGCTGTTGTCTTCCCTCATAACACCAACCTTACAAATGGTGTCGGACCTTCCATTGCGCGCGATATTATCAACCTCTATAACCAACATCATCCAATGAATTAGAAAGGAACATATGCTTTATCCAACACCTATTGCTAAGCTAATTGACAGTTATTCTAAGTTACCGGGTATCGGGATTAAGACGGCTACACGTCTGGCCTTTTATACGATTGGAATGTCTGATGACGATGTCAATGAATTTGCCAAAAACCTCCTTTCTGCTAAGAGAGAGCTGACCTATTGCTCCATCTGTGGTCGTTTGACTGATGACGATCCTTGCTCTATCTGTACCGATCCAAGTCGTGACCAGACAACCATTTTAGTTCTCGAGGATAGTCGCGATGTGGCGGCTATGGAGAACATCCAAGAATACCATGGGCTCTATCATGTCTTACATGGACTCATTTCTCCCATGAATGGTATCAGTCCAGATGATATCAATCTCAAGAGCCTTATGACTCGTCTTATGGAGAGTGAAGTTTCAGAGGTAATCGTAGCAACCAATGCCACAGCAGATGGAGAAGCAACTTCCATGTATCTTTCACGTTTGCTCAAACCAGCTGGTATCAAAGTCACACGTCTGGCACGAGGCCTTGCTGTGGGAGCGGACATTGAGTATGCGGACGAAGTAACCCTCTTACGAGCTATTGAAAATCGGACAGAGTTGTAAAAGTCAGTAAAAATTTAGCTCATTTTGACGTATAAGACAAGCCCTAGGAATTTTTCTAGGGTTTGTCTTTTTCGTTTTATAATGAGAGAAGGACAAATCTTGATAATAAGAATACTTCCCAGTAAACACAAAATATAAGGTATCAGAAAACGGATTTTCAAAATTCCTAGTAGCATCTCTATCAATATATTTTACTGAAGGATAAAGTTTTTTTAAGGATAAGATTGCCCTTTAGTTCGTTATAATTTATTTTGAAATCGTACTATTTTTATGTTATGATATGGTCAATATATAATTAATAAGGGGAGTTGGAAGTATGGGTGGAAGGATAAAATCTAGCACGATAGCAGCAGAGGCGGCTATTAATGAGTTGGTCGGGTATGAAACGAGCGACAAGCAAAATCAGCAGGTGGAATTTTCATATACATCTGGAATCACTGGAATGGAAGCAGGACGTCAGACCTGCAATCAAATGCTTCAAGCGGTCAGTGATTTTAGTTCAGCTGTTTTGACCCAAGCAAATAAGTTTCCAGAAATTGCTCATAGGATTGAAAAACGTGATATAGAGCAAGCGAAGAGATGGAGTCACTAAGGAATGGCAGATAGAAATGAAGAAAAGCGCACAGAAATTTGGCGTAAGATTGTTAAGATAGAAGATAAGGAAGACAGACTCCGAGCAACTAAAAAGCAATATGAACAGCAGTTGACAAACTTTTACTCGGATATTCAGAGCATTCACCATCGCATGATAAATCTATTGTCTCTCTCACCCAGTTCTCGTCAGCTAATAGAGCAAATCGAAAGTGATAATAGAACCATTCAGCGACAGGTCAACTCTTATGTAGAGGAGGAACTGGATACGTTGGAAAAACAAACTAAAAAGGCTTGTCGCTCTTTCGATGAAGCCAGAGAAGAACTGATAGCGGAAAGGAATCGGCTACCATGGGAGTAAAATACAGCGCACAAGAATCACAAGAATTGATTCAGGCCATGACGAACAACCTCCGAGTCGCAAATGAAGTCACAGACCGCTTATCTAGTGGCTGTGATCACCTGATTTCCTCTTTAGACTCAGGTGAGTTGACAGGAGCAGCCTACACGGCTGGTAAAGGTCTCTTTACAGAGATTATCATCCCCAGCATCAAAAAGTTACAAGCAGCGATAGATGATATCCAACTAGAGTTGACCTCCTACAAACATGCGGATGCCCAGGTCTCTGGATATGGTGATTTGGACCTAGACCAGCTTAAGGAATTAAAAAAGCTGAGAGAAGAGCAGTTAGCTATCGTAGAAGCTCAGATTCAAGAGAGGGAGAACTGGCTAAATCAAATCAAAGACCTCTTTAGTCTCAATTGGGGGAAAGCCTTCTCTGAGAAGACCATCCTCTACAATACCAAGTCTCAAATCGAGTCAGGTATTCAGGATTTGGATGATAAGATTGAAAAACTAGAATTTTTTGTCTCACAGGTTTCCCAGTATTTCAGTGATAGCCTAGAAGTCCTTAGCTTAGCCATCAAAGGAGCCACGCAACTGAGTAAAATCATTGTCGACAGTGATGGCAACTACTATGCGGACGGTGTGGATATGAGCTGGGTACAGAAGATGAAGGATGTGAAGATTGAGTTACATAAGCTTGATAAGGATATCTCAGTTACTCAGGCTGAAAAAGATAAGAAAAAAATTGTGGATGATTTAGTATCATCTTACAACTTGGATGAATCTACGGCAAATGTACTCTATAAGCTCCAGCAAAGAATTTTGAAGAAGGCAAAACAAGAAGGATGGACTAATGAAAAAGTTCTTTATGAGTATAATAGATTAGTTGCATCTCCAGTTTATGGAGTAAGGGCAACCTGGAGAGGTCTTGCGGGTGTTGTTGATGCCAAAAATACAAGTGATTTAGATGATATTTTGATAAATACGTATTCTTTATCTGAAAGAGAGGTAAAGATATTTAAACGAGGGATTACTGACCAGTATAAATATAATTATAGTAAAGATTTGGCTCATGAGGCTATTCAAATTGCTAGTTTTACTGAGTTATCTTGGGGTGATAGAGACTTATCGAAGCTAGATGGCTGGAAGGGATTAAGCGCCCACATTATTAGTACAATTGGAAATTCAACTCGGATTGGAGAGCTCTCTGTAAATACTGAAAAGTATGAAAGTTCCTTCAAAGGAGACATTGATTCAGGGAGATATGATGATGCAGATTTTAATTCAGATTTAGATGCTATTACTTCTTACGAAAGAATGATTTCTAAAGATGTAGAAACAAAAGATGTGTTTAAGGTTCAAGCAGATTACAATCATAGTATACAAACAAACCAGACAAATCGTGTTGAGGAATTCTATACTGTGATGGGAAATGGGGATAAAGCTAACGGTAAACTTATGGTTGAAACGCTTATTGAAAATAATACGATAGGAGGCAACTTTATTAAGTATGGTTTTGATCTCAATACTTTTATTGGAAATCCTAATGACAAAGAAGAGGGTTGGAAACAAGACTTCTATGATTACTTAGATAGAAGGGGTAAAAAAAATGTCGGGACTTAAAAAAATACTAATCGTGATTGGATCTGTAATTGCCCTAGCTACTGGCTTGAATTTTTATTTTCAGTATCAAAACCACCAAGAACATATGCAATTAAAAACCTCCTTTGAAGAGAGAGACAATATAGCCGTATTACAACGTTTGATGGCATCAGAAAAATATGCACCTGACATCCGTAAAGCGGGTTATGTCGTTCCTCCCGATGGAGCTATTCGCTTGGATGGAGGAATTGACTCCATAGAGATAAAAGGAGACATCGATTTGGATATCTCAAATCCGGGACAGAATGGGGTTACTGCTTATTTTAGAATAGAGATAGATGGTAAAATAACTAGTGCACTATATGAATTGGATAAGAACTTTGATTTAGTTTCTAGCGCCTATTTTCAAATAAATGAAAAAAATATAAAAGAGAGTGTGACTATCCCCCAAGCCGAAGAAGAGCGACTATTAAAAATTGTTCAAAAAGAGCTTGAGGCTTTCATGCAAAAGATGTATCAGACTTTGTATGGATAGATTGTTATATTAGACTCCGGTGAGCTGACAGGAGCAGCCTACACAGCTGGTAAAGGTCTCTTTATAGAGATTATCATCCCCAGCATCAAAAAGCTCCAAGCAGCGATAGATGATATCCAACTAGAGTTGAGCTCCTACAAAGATGCGGATGCTCAGGTCTCTGGATACGGTGATTTGGACCTAGACCAGCTCAAGGAACTGAAAAAGCTGAGGGAAGAGCAGTTAGCTATCGTAGAAGCTCAGATTCAAGTGAGGGAGAACTGGCTAAATCAAATCACGGACCTTTTTAGTCTCAATTGGGGGAAAGCCTTCTCTGAGAAGACTATCCTCTACAATACCAAGTTTCAAATTGAGTCAGGTATTCAGGATTTGGAAGACAAGATTGAAAAACTAGAATTCTTTATTTCACAGGTTTCTCGGTATTTTAGTGATAGTCTAGAAGTACTTAGCTTAGCCATCAAAGGAGCCACGCAACTGAGTAAAATCATTGTCGACAGTGATGGCAACTACTATGCGGACGGTGTGGACATGAGCTGGGTACAGAAGATGAAGGATGTGAAGATTGTTTCGCATGCCAAGAGAGATTTTCAAGACTCAGAAACTCGTGCCATCAATAAAGCTTCTAGGGATATGATGCTATCGGACGATGGTGATGCCTACTATCGTGCCGAATTAAAGAAGCGCTTAAAAGGTCACGACAAGTCCGAATGGGATAAAATAATCGACGACTACAATCACACTCTTAAGATTGATGAAACAGGGAATATCATTGACATTTATCCATTTGAACAAGGTTATGTCGTTTCAAAAAATGGGAAATACGATGCTGACTATACTCATTTGGTTAACAAAAAACTTGATGAACTAAAAGCACAAAACTTTGAATCAAATTCAGTCGAATTTTGGAGTGGAGTAACTCAAATATTCTCTGGATTGGGAGTTTACTTTGCGAGTGGTGCCCTCGAAGTCTTGAGTGTAATGGCTGGTCCGCCAACAGCAGGGACAAGTATCGTAGCTGGTACGGCAGCATCTGTAACAGGGGTTCAATATGGGAATGTACTGATAGCTAGTGGAGCAGTAACTAGCTTATCAGCTATCACAAAGACGGCCTTACAAAATGGCGAAATTCAGGTTAATTATTCTAGCAACTACGACAGCTGGCAAGCCAATAAACCAACGAGTAAGACTTTTGGAAAAAAAGTTTCTGGACGAGTTAACGGTAAAAAAGTTGATAATATTCGAGTTGATGTCGAGCCAAATAGTGGGAAAATTCAAGTTCAGTCAGGGAGTGGAAAATCAAGTTATCGTCTTGATATAGATATCGAGGTTTCAAGAATTTCAAGTAGACAGGATATTGTAGACTGGGTTAACAGTCAATCTCAATTAAATGGTCTTAGTAAAGGAGCAAAAGAAGAAGTTATCAAAAATATGTGGAAAGCTTTTAACTGGTTGATGCAATAAGGAGTGAACAATGAAATTATATTTAAAAGGTGATTATACAAAAAAGATACCTTATGGTTATCTAGAGCTTGCTGGTAAAATGTGGTTTCCAGAAGAAAAGCAAGTTTCTTACTCAAATGCTGG